>JALXCS010000110.1:0-5968 GCA_026990815.1 Methylomonas sp.
GTATAGTTATTACTATTAGATTTAGTGATGAGGATAGTCCGTGCGATTAACAACGAAGGGCCGTTACGCGGTAACAGCAATGCTGGATTTGGCAATTCATAGTGAGACAGTTCCCGTTACACTGACCGATATTGCAACACGACAAACCATTTCCTTATCTTATCTTGAGCAATTATTTGCAAAGTTGCGTCGTTCAGGAATGGTTACTGGAATTAGGGGACCTGGTGGTGGTTATAAATTAAGCAGAGACGCGAAAAATATCAATGTTGCGGAAATAATTGCAGCAGTAGATGAACAAATTGACTCAACAAAATGTGCTGGAAAAGGTGATTGCCAGAATAATCAAGCCTGTTTGACGCATGAGTTGTGGATAGGGTTGAGTCATCAGATTCGTGATTATCTTGAAGGTATCAGCCTCGGTGATTTATTACAAAAAAGCAGCGTAAAAGAAGTAGCGAAACGTCAGGAAGGGGATGCGAAAAAGATTCTTGATACGGCTTTGCGTTACCGGGAAACCAGACTGGAAAATGCTTGATTTTTCTACTTTCCTGGCTGTTTGATTGGTACCTGCCGGATTCGATACTCAAGTACATTGTTTAATTTTCCTGGTTTTTAATCCCCTTGATCTATTTCGATCATAATGCAACGACATCTCTCGATGAGCGGGTTGTGGAGGCAATGCTTCCTTTTTTGCAGACATTTTACGCCAATCCTTCCAGTTTGTATCGAGCAGGACGAGTCGTTCGTAGTGCACTTGATGTGGCTCGGGAGCAAGTCGCAGGTTTAGTGAATGTAAAGCCATCACAGGTCATATTTACTAGTGGTGGAACGGAATCGAATAACTTGGCAATTAAGGGTATAGCTTCAGTCCAAAAAATTGCTGTCTCGGCTATTGAACACCCTTCGGTATTGCAGGCGGCATTTTCTTTGCTGAATACCAATATAGTTGTTGAAGAAATACCTGTAAACAAGGATGGCTTGTTTGAGAAGCAGGCTATTGAGAGACAGGTAAAATCCGGAGTCGGATTGGTTTCATTAATGCTGGCAAATAATGAAACCGGGGTAGTACAGGATATTGAAACAATTTTTGGTTTTCTAAGACAACATCAGATAATAATTCATACTGATGCAGTTCAGGCAGTAGGTAAAATACCAACGGACTTTCATAAAACCGGCGCTCATTTGATGTCATTGTCCAGCCATAAAATTTATGGTCCAAAAGGGTGTGGAGCTTTAATCATTGATCATGGGGTAACATTACAGCCGCTATTATATGGAGGTGGCCAGGAATTTGGTTTACGAGCTGGTACAGAAAATGTTGCTGCAATTATCGGTTTTGGTTGTGCAGCTGAAATTGCCAGAAACAGTTTGCAAGAAAGACATGAAAAATTATTAAACCTCAGAAGATATTTGGAGTCTGAGTTAAACACAATTGATGGAATTCGAATTTTTTCTGAGCATCAAAAACGCTTGCCGAATACTGTGCAATTTGGTTTGCAGGAAATAGATGGAGAAATGTTGTTGATGCAATTGGATAAAAAGGGTATTGCTGTCTCAAGCGGTTCAGCCTGTGCAAGTGGTGGCGGTGAGGCAAGCCATGTTCTGAAAGCAATGGGTGTCGAGGAATCTTTGGCTAAAAGTGCAATACGTATCAGCTTGGGTTGTGAAAATACCCGGGATGAAATAGATATTTTTATTAAAACCCTAAAATCATTGATTTTAAAAAACTAATTCAAGAGGTCAATATGGCAATTTCATTAACTAAAAATGCGGCAAAACAAATTAAAAAACAAATTTCGAGCAGAGGTAAAGGGCTTGGCTTAAAACTGGGTGTCAAGGAAGCTGGCTGTACTGGTTTTGCTTATGTTCTGGATTATGCCGATAAACTGGAAGAGGGCGACATTGTTTATGAGCAAAATAATGTCAAGGTCATTATTAATGAAAAAGATCTGAAATTTCTTGACGGGACTGAAATTGATTTTCGTCGTGAAGGTATTAATGAAGCATTCAAGTTTAATAATCCAAATGTGAAAGATACTTGTGGTTGTGGAGAAAGCTTTGCAATTTAAATTCTTTTGCATCTTCAGATAAGTAACCACTTCCGCCCTGTTAACGATACCGAATGTAAGCAGAAGCGGGGAGGAAGGTCCAGTAGTATTATCCAGAATCCGACAATCACCAAGAAAAAACGGTATGTTTGTTATTTTTTGAAAATGCCAAATCGTAAAAGGATTGCTGGGAGAAGCAGTAAATTCAGCAAGGTTGAGGAGATCAGGCCACCAATAATGATTGTTGCCATGGGCCCCATAATTTCACGCCCAGGATTATCGCTATTAAAAGCAATTGGAAACATTGCTAGTGCAGTTACCAAGGCAGTCATTAATATTGAAGGTAATCTTTCCTGGGCGCCTTGTATTGCTGTTGTCTGATCCCAGCTTTTCAAATCGTGATTGATTAAATACTGATAATGCGATAGTAACATGATGCTATTGCGTACCGTAATTCCGAACAAAGTAATAAAACCGACTATTGACCCAACTGATAAAGTAGCTCCAGTTAAAATAATTGCAGCTACACCTCCGATTAGGGAAAAAGGTAAATTGACCAGTGTTAGCAGTACATGCCAATAACTTTTGATTGCCAGATAAATTAAAATCAATACACCGATGCCAGCCAATAAAGCATTAACGATTAAGGTTTTTCTGGCTTGGGATTGCTCGAAAGCAGCACCGGTAAATTCAGGATACGTATCAGCAGAAAAAGAAATTTCAGAAAAAATCCGTTGTTTTAGCTCACTGACAAATGATTCTACATCCCGAGCAACAACATTGCAGGTAATCGTTTGTTTTCTCTGCGCATTCTGGTGAAGAATATTGTAACGGCCCTCATTGAAGCTGATTATTGCAATGTCTTCCAATTGGATTAATGTTTCATCCATAGTCCGAATCGGTAATTTTGCAATAAGGTCTGGTTGTTTTTTTAATGATGGAGATAGTGTCACCGAAACATTATGAAAACGATTTCCATCATAAATTTTTCCTGAAATATACCCCTCATAAGCTGCTTGTATGGTATCAAGTACTTCAGCTGCCTGAACTCCTCTAAGAGCCATTTTAGTTAAATCCAATTGAATTTGTATCTGTGATGTACCTTGCGGCGAGCGTAATTGGATATTTTCCGCACCGGGGGTGGCTTGGACTATTGCTGCAATTCGTTTAGCCTTCTCATCTAGTTCATTTAAATCATTGCCATAAATATTTATGGCAACAGGAGAAGTATACCCGGAAATAGTTTCATCAATACGTTCAGTCAAAAAGGTATTGGCTTCGTAAACAATTCCTGGAAAGGTTTCAAGGATATCCTTGATTTTTTCAAGAATCTGTTGCTGCTTATAGCCTGATGACGGGTTTAAGCGAATTTCAAATTCACTATAGTGACTACCGTAAGTATCTGCTCCACGTTCAGCACGGCCAGCCCACTGAGAAACAGATTTAACGCCAGGGATTTTCAGAAATTGCCGAGTAAGCATTTGGCCCGTTCTAATTGATTCTTGCAGAGAAGTGCCTGGAATACTGGTTGTATGAACAATATAATGACCTTCTCTCAAGTCAGGAAGAAAATCTCCGCCAAGAGAATATAAAGGTAATAGCGCCAAACAAAATAAAAACATACTAATGCTCAATAAGATTTTAAAATGTTTGAAAACCAGCAACATGGTTTTTTTATAGACTGGATTTAACCAAAGCAGTAACGGAGAATGTTTTTGTTCTTGGGAAGCTTTATCGAGGAGTAAAAAACATAGAGCGGGCGTGACAGTTAGCGCAATCAATAATGACGTGAAAATGGCGATAATGTAGGAGTATCCAAGAGGGGCGAACAATTTGCCAGCAATCCCAGACAAGGATAATAGAGGAACAAAAACCAGCGCTACTATAAAACTGGCATACACAACAGAACTACGAACCTCCAGCGATGCAGTAAAAATAACTTGCTGTGTTGGTTCCGGTTTATTTTTTAACTGATTCTCCTGCAATCGACGGAAAATGTTCTCAGTATCTATAATGGCATCATCCACTACTTCCCCTAAGGCAATAGCCAAACCTCCTAAAACCATAATGTTTAAATTGGTTCCGGTTTCAAGCAAAATTAAAATTGCTCCAATCAATGACAGGGGAATAGCAAGGGCAGAAATAACAGCAGTGCGGAAATTATAAAGAAATAAATACAGAACAATAAGAACAAAAAAACCCCCAAGTAATAAATGCTCCGAAACATTGCGGAAAGATGTTTCAATATAATCGGCTGGACGAAATAAATTGGGATAGAAAATTATTTCTTGCTTTGAAAAAATAGTTTCAAAACCTTCCAGGGCATGCTCAATTGCATGGGTAACGGTTAATGTGTTGGCTCCATACTGACCAATGATCATCATCACAATTCCTGGTTTGCCCATTATTTGGGCCGCGCCAATGGGAGGCTCAGGTGCAAATTGAATAGTTGCGACATCAGCAAGGGCAATTTGTTGGCCCTTGACACGTTTTACAATGATTTTTTCAAATTGCTTTGGTTTTATGGGTGAGCCAGTAACTTGCAGGGTGAAACGTTGATTGCTATTTTCCAGGAATCCAGCCCCCTGAATTTTACCGGCTTGCTTGACTGCTTGGGCAATGTCGATAATAGAAAGGTTAAACCGGTGTAATTGTGTCGGGATAATTTGGATTTGTAACTGCTTGATTTCACCGCCAAATACATTGACATCCGCGACTCCCGGTACGGTAAGAAGTCGCGGCACAATCGTCCAGTCAACAAGGCTACGCAGTTCCATCAAGCTCTTGCTGTTGGAATTTAGACCGATGGTAAGAACCGTTGCTGATGAGGAAGATAACGGTAAAACAATAGGTGATTTTGAACTTCCTGGTAATTGTCCTTCCAGTTGTGTCAAACGTTCACTAACTTGCTGCCTGGCATGATAAATATCGATATCATCAGAAAAAATTGCTGTAATAATCGAAAGTCCCTGAATGGATTCAGAACGAATTGATTTCATACCGATCAGTCCGGCAATGCTGTTTTCAATAGGCTGGGTGACGAGAACCTCAACCTGCTCTGCAGAAAATCCGGTCGATTCAGTTTGAATAGTCACTTGGTTGGGTGAAAATTCCGGAAAAATATCTAACCCAGCATGAAGAAAACGGTAGCTTCCATATCCAAACAACAAAACCGCCAGAATCAGAACAATGCCGGAATTGCGTATTGAAAAACGAACTAAACCTGCAAGCATGACCTAATCATTATCATCTTCTTCTGGGATCTGGTTACGAAATTCTTCGGCCAGAAGAACTTGGGCACCGGTTTTGACAATTTTTTTTCCGAACAGGGTGGTATCCTGGACAAAATAATTATTGCCGGCTATTTTTGGTACGGTTAAAGGGTAGCGAGCAAAGGTCATTGGCCTGGTTTCCAGATAAACAAAAGATTGACCAAAATACCGCACCAATGCACTGTCAGGAATCAATACACCAAAAAGTTGTGTCTGCTGAGGTATCCATGCAGTTACGTGCATTCCAATTCTTAATCTGGCATCGTTTGCGAGAAAAAAATAACTTTCGCCCTGAGTCAAACCGCGCACTTTAGGTGATGAACCAATTAATTTAGCAGCAACCGCCTGATTTCTGATACCAGCTTGATGGATATAGATTCTGGATGTTGTTGTCGATAAAGTGTTATTAGCTGGCAGCGATACCAAGATTATTTTTTTATTTCCGGAAAGTATTGAATTTAGCTCTTTGGGGTCTGGTGAAGTGACCCAGTCGTGAAGGTCAGTACCCCAATCAAGAAGAATCACTTGCTTTGCCAATTCCAAAGCCAAGTGAGCTGTTTGTAATTGCATTTTGCTGCGGCGCCATTTTTCTAACTGTTCTTGTAATTTACGCTTGGAAATGGCTTTTTTGCGATACAGTTTTTGGAG
>JALXCS010000110.1:5978-7059 GCA_026990815.1 Methylomonas sp.
AACCGCTGTATCCAGTTTAACAGATGCGAATTGGTGGGCATTTTTTGCTTCAATCAGGGAGCTGATATCTATAACTTCTCCAAAACAGATCAATTCCGGTGTGAATTTTGTTCTGTCCAAAGTTTGTAGTTCAATCTCGGCTGTTTCAAGCTGTTTCTGATCAAGACTAATTTCTCCGGAACTGTATTGATGTTCTTGTTCATTTAAAGTATCCGCTTCCGCATAAACAAAACAATGGAAGGAAGCCAATAATGGCCAGGCCAAGGTACTAATAACAAGTTTATTATTTTGCTTTTTCATTAGAAAAACATTAAATGATGATTGAGAATGCAAAAATTTGATTATTATAACCAGCAAATGAATCATCACATCGAAAAACAGTCGCTAGAGAATCATCAGCAAGGGTATAATTTGTTTATTTGGAACAAATCTAATGAGTAAATTGCCTGACGATTTAAAATATGCGAAAAGTCATGAGTGGGCTAAATTGGAAGACAATCAAGTAGTGCGCGTTGGTATCACTGACTTCGCCCAGGATGAGCTGGGAGATTTAGTTTATGTTGAACTACCAAAATTAGGGCAAAGAGTTTCACTTGGGGGGCAGTGTGCCGTTGTCGAATCTGTAAAAACAGCTTCTGATCTTTATAGCCCTGTAGATGGTGAGGTGGTTGAGGTAAATGAATCATTATCTGATGAGCCCGAAAGAGTTAATGAGGATTGTTACAATTCGTGGTTGTTTTGTATTAAGGCTGATGATCCGTCTCAGCTGGATCAGTTGATGAATTCTGCGGAATATAACGCGATGACCAGTGACTAACATTTCTTCTCAGTTACTCACAGTTTGTGTGGATAACTCTGTGAATAAGTCTATTTTAAAACGTTCAAACCCTTGCTTCTGTTAAGGGTTTCTTAAAATGTATTTTTTTTATACAGTGATTGTTTTTTACACAATTCAATCTGGTTGTCAAATAATTTAATACTTTATTATCATAATTTAATTTTGCATTATATGTACCATAAGTTGTATTATCACCACCGCGAAGTGTAACTTTTAAATTATTTTTAATATCACCACTAAAAG
>JALXCS010000111.1 GCA_026990815.1 Methylomonas sp.
TGTTAATAAAAATATTCTTTGGATAAGTCCAATATCCTACAAAATCGGCAGTTTCTGGATTAATCCAGTCTACCGACTTTAAAATTGCTGTTCTTGATTCTAGTCTCGCAAAAGCCCATGTTGGCATATCATGTAATAGGGCTAAAGTCATAAAATTTTGATAGGCATTTTCATATTCTTTTGAAGCATGCCATTCTTTCTTTTTCATTTTTTTTGGTCTAGAAGATCTTTTCAACCGGTTATCTTCAGAATAAATAACTTCCATCCAAATTGTTGGAACCCCAAAGGCTGCACCACTCAATCTTGACCTAACCTCATCTAGCGATGTAGAGCCGATGTAGTCGTAATTATTCAACCAATGATTGAACTCTTCGCCTTGCACCATTCCTGTCACAAATGTATATGCGGGAACGATCATAGAATTTGAATTATGGCTAAATATTAATCCCTTTCTTCCTTTCAAATACAATAATGTAGCTAACCGCTTATGGAATTCTCTCAATGCCAAAATATCTGTCGAACCCTTCTTATGTCCTTTTGAATTAAACCAAAGACCATTTTCAGAGTTTGTGGAAACCATAACACCTCCTTGGTCAAAATAGAGCCCTTCAAATCCTAACTTATCAATTAACTCTGAAAAACGAAAAAGAAGGTAATCAGTATATCCTTCAGCTCTGTGAGTCAAAAAATAGTCATCTCTTTTGCTAACAAAAGGATTATCATATTTTATTCTCCATACCTTTTCGGGCTTAATCTCCCATAACAATCTAAATTTTTGATAATAGGGATCATTTCGATTCAAGGTATGGGCAGAAAAATAAGGTAATTTATCAATTTTGTATTTTTTAAATTTTTCTAATATCTGCCTGTTTTTTAACAAGCCAGGATAGGCCTTCTTGTCTTTTTTTGGCAAGAGGCTTCCAACACCTGAAGGATAAGTAACATAAGGTAAATTTTGATGGGAAAAAGCAGTTATCCACCACAGATTTATTCCATGATTTATGCCTTCTTCCAAACTTGCTGACCGAGCAACGCGATGTTTCCTAATATTTCCATTGCCTTCTTTAACTGGCGTCACCAAAAAATTAAATTTAAAAACCGCATCATTGACTAAAGGTGTTTTTCCGGAAATTAAATTCTGCTGAATATGAATATACCCCTTTTGTTCTCGAATAATTGTAGAATGTTCGGAGTCGCCGAGCCAACCCATTGCATTGTCTTGAAATAACCAAAAGCTTTTCTCACCATCAACAACTGAGATTGCACTCAGATAAGGCCCATTGTACTTAAATTTATGTAAAACGTGTTTTGTTCTATTGCCAATTTCATTTGGTTTAAAAATTAGCATTTTTGTCCATAAATTCTTTAAAACATCAGTTTCAAAAGAGAAATTTTGAATTTCTATCGGTTGCAACGGTTTCAATTTAACCTCAACCATTGCAACACCATCATATTCCACTTGGATTACTACTGTTATTTTTAACTTATTATCTACAACCGTTTCACCATAAATTTCCGCATGATATCCAGTTTTTTTTAAAAACTTTAAGATATTTGGCTTCAATTCAATCTCTTTTCCATCTATGACCAAAGATAGTTTTGTACCTGTGACTAGTGACTTACCTTTAGCAAACATTTCCACTGGTAAAAAGGTATTTTTCCAAATGTATTTTCTTTCAACCCCCAATATAATTGTTTGGTCTAAATACTTTAATGGGGAAAAGCCAGGTAAAACTATTTCTTCTTTGCCAATTTTATTATTCCACCATTGAGGTTTTTGAATCTCTGAGTTGGCTGGTAAAACTATCATGACCATAACTAAAACAGCCATAATTCTAAAGACAAGGTTTTTTTGTACTACCAGCCTTCCAAAGAATATTATTTCCATTCAACGCATACCATTAAAAGAAAAAGCATAACATTCTTTAGGAGCAATAATATAGGCCATGATCAGTTTGAAATTTCTCCGTATTTCTTCTTTACTTGATAAGCTGAAACAATTTCTTCAGCTATTCGATGCCAGGAAAACATTGAAGCAACTAGTTTTTTTGCAGAATGAATAAAATCATTCTTCTGTTCAGCATTATTCTGGAGAGAGAGAATTGCTTGACTAAAAACTTCAGCATCCAATGAAACCTCATATCCGGCACTATATTCCGAAATTTCTGGGAAATGACATTCTTCTGAAACGACGACTGCACATCCATAAGCCATTGCTTCAGTGATTGCCATGCTAAATCCTTCCTGCCTGGAAGGCAATACAAAACATTCCGCATTCCTCAATGCAGAATATTTGAGATCACCATAAATTGGACCAATAACATGAACTTTACTACCTAGATTGTTTTCTTTTATTTTGTGCTCCAAATTGGCTTGCTCTCCATCATCATTTCCGGCAATAACGAGATCTAGGTTGCCAGTCTGACTAGTAACTTTTGCAAAACAATCTATCAGAATATCCAGCCCTTTTTTATAGTGCAACCGACTTAAAAACAGAATAAATGGTTTATTTTTTAACTGAGGAAAAGAATTAAAAAAGATATTTTTATCAAGATTATCTTTTACCTTTTCAGGAAAAATACCATTTGGAAAAACACGTAATTCACATCGCAAATTAAGAGGTTTAATTAAATTCTTTTCCGTTTCATTGAGGCAATGAATAAAAAGAGATTTATTCAATAAGTATCTCGACAAAAAAGTTAACATTATTCTTTTTCGCCATTTTTTTTGCGAAAGGCTCCATGGATCCAACATGCCTCTAGGCGAAAAAACAAAGGGGGTATTAAGAAATAATGCAATAATCGCGCTCTGTAGAACAATTGGATCCCATACTCCATGTATATGGACAATATCAGCTTTGCGAATTTCATTAAGAAGAAGTTTAATAGCACTGATCGCAAAAATCTTATCCTTGATTCCTTTATTTGGGATTAAAACTAGATCTATTCCGTCAAAGTACGGGATATTTTTTTTAGTTTTATTAATCCCTTCTTGCTGTTCTTTCGAATACATAAAAGCCAATGAAACTTGATGACCCTGTTTTGCTTGAGCCGCAGCCAGACTTGGAGCACTAACGGCTGGCCCCCCATGTGAAGGATCAATCGTTTTAAGAACATGAAAAATCTTCATTGGATCAGAAATAATGCTTGTCAGTGTTAGTGTACAAAAAAAACCTCTATTCTAATTAACTAGAGACTGAACAATTCTCATTCTAGCCTCCCCATCCCCATAAGGATTATGAGCCCTAGACATCCGTTCATAAACTTCCTTATCCAACAAAACTTTCTCTACGCCTTCGACAATTTTAGTTTTATCCGTTCCGACTAATAAAACGGTTCCAGCCTCGACAGCCTCCGGTCTTTCTGTAACTTCTCTCATCACCAATACCGGCTTACCCAATGAAGGCCCTTCTTCCTGGATTCCACCCGAATCTGTCAAAATCAAATCACTTTGATCCATCATCCAGACAAAAGGGGCGTAATCCAATGGATCAATCAAGTAGACATTATTAATACCATCCAGGATTTCAAAAACAGGCTTTTGGACATTGGGATTTAAATGCACCGGGTAAATTAAATCCCAGTCAGGATGTTTTTCAGCCAGTTCCTTTATGGCAGTGCATAAGTCAATAAAACCCTGGCCAAAGTTCTCTCTTCGATGGCCAGTAATTAAAATCAATTTTCTTTGTTGATCTGTTATTGCTTGATAGAGTTGCTGACCAAACTTCTCCTGCCATTCTGTTTCTGGCATTGAATTTACTTTATCCCTGACAATCAGCAATGCATCGATTACGGTATTTCCAGTCACGACAATTTTATCTTCAGAGACACCTTCGTCTAGTAAATTTTGCTTTGCTTTTGGGGTTGGTGAAAAATGCAAATCGGCTAATCGACCAACAAGTGTTCGGTTAGCTTCCTCTGGGAAAGGGGCTCTAAGATTACCCGTACGCAATCCAGCTTCTACATGACCTACTTTAATTCCTTCATAAAATGCAGCTAATCCTGCTGCAAAACAGGTTGTGGTATCGCCATGCACCAAAACTATATCGGGTTTTGCTTCCCTTAAAACGTCTCGTAAACCCAACAACACTTTTGCAGTTAGATCGAACAAATCCTGATTGGGAGCCATTAAATCAAGATCAAAATCAGGGTTTATTTCGAATAAATTGAGCACTTGGTCCAGCATCTCTCTGTGTTGTGCCGTCACACAGACTAAAGATTCGATATTATCGTGTTTTTGTAATTCAAGAACCACAGGCACCATTTTAATTGCTTCGGGCCTGGTTCCAAATACGGTTAATACTTTTTTTGTCATTCTTATCAATTTCCTTTAAATCGGCTTATCTACCTACACAATAATAGTCCAAGCCAGCATTTTCCATCAGCTTTGATTCATAGACATTTCTTAAATCAACAAACACATTCCCGTTCATTAAAGATTTTATTTTCTTCAAATCCAAACCGCGATATTGGTTCCACTCTGTCATTAATACTATTGCATCAGCCCCATTACAGGCATCTTCAAACGAAGAACAATAGGAAATATTTTCTGGTAATAATGGCTTGGCCTCTTCCATCGCTTCTGGGTCGTGAGCCCTGATTTTTGCTCCTTTATCGAGCAAAGCTGGTAATATTGCAAGTGCAGGAGCATCGCGCATATCATCAGTTTCTGGTTTAAAAGCGAGTCCTAATACTGCAATGGTTTTGCCTGACTCTGATCCACCTAGTGCATGACGAATCTTACTCACCATTCTGGCTTTTTGCGCTGCATTGACTTCAACGACAGATTCAACAATTCTACTTGAAACCCCATGTTCCTGTGCAATTCTAATTAATGCCAATGTATCTTTAGGGAAGCAAGACCCCCCATACCCAGGACCTGCATGAAGAAATTTCTTGCCAATTCGTCCATCCAGGCCCATACCTTTTGCAACTGCATGTACATCAGCTCCCACTTGCTCACATAACATGGAAATTTCGTTGATAAAACTTATTTTTGTCGCCAAAAAAGCATTTGCAGCATATTTAATTAACTCCGCACTTTCTAAATCTGTGATTAAAATTGGCGCTTCGATTAAATTCAATGGCCGATAAAGTTCTTTAAGAAGCTTTTCGGCCCGTTCACTTTCCAGACCAAGTACTACACGATCTGGCCGCATAAAATCGCCGATTGCTGAGCCTTCCCTTAAAAATTCGGGATTCGATACCATATCAAAATCAGCTTGTGGATTGGTTTCCTTAATAACTCTGTAAACCTGTCTTGCAGTTCCCACAGGGACAGTTGATTTATCTACAATAACTGTATAGCCCTTAAGATGGACAGCAATTTCTTCAGCGGCTTTATAGATATATTTTAAATCAGCATGACCATCTCCTCGACGCGTAGGTGTTCCCACTGCTATAAAAACAATATCCGCTTCATTGACGGCTTTTTTTAAATTCAGACTAAATTCCAACCTGCCTGCCTTGACATTCTTTTCAACCAAATCGTCCAGCCCAGGTTCATAAATGGGAATACCGCCCGCATTTAGCTTTTCAATTTTTGCATCATCTTTATCTACACAAGTCACATTGGCGCCAAATTCAGCAAAACAAGCGCCTGAAACCAAGCCAACATACCCTGAGCCAATCATAACTACGTTCATAAATCTATCCTTAAAATAATTATCTTTGCCAATCTATTTCAATGAGGGAAGTCTTTAATAAAGTATAACGTTAATTGATTAGTAATAACTGAATCACACTATTTTTGTTGACAGTACCATTCATAAGTACAGGAAATCCCTTGCTCCAAGTCTATCCTCGCTTTCCAGCCCATTTGGTTCAAAAAACCAACATCCAGTAATTTCCTGGGTGTGCCATCTGGTTTACTCGTATCAAATTCCAGCCTGCCAGCAAAATCCACTTGCTCCTTAACTAGTTCAGCCAATTCTTTAATGCTTACATCATTTCCCACGCCTACATTCACTATCTGGTCTCCAGAATAATTCTCCATCAAAAAAACGCTAGCATCTGCCATATCATCAACATACAGAAACTCTCGTTTGGGTTTACCCGTGCCCCAAATAGTTACTGTCTCATCACCATGAATTTTTGCCTCATGGAATTTTCGAATTAATGCAGGTAAAACATGGGAATTTTGCAAATCAAAATTATCTCCAGGACCATATAAATTAGTTGGCATCAAACTAATCGCATCAAAACCATATTGTTTTCGATAAGCCTGACACATTTTGATCCCGGCAATTTTGGCTATCGCATACCATTCATTAGTTGGCTCCAAAGCGCCAGTCAATAAATATTCTTCCTTAAGAGGCTGTGGCGCCATTTTTGGATAAATACAAGATGATCCGAGAAAAACCAGTTTTTTTACACCAGATTGATAGGCTCCATTAATAACGTTATTTTGAATAGCCAGATTATCGTAAATAAATTCGGCTGGATAGTTATCATTTGCATGAATGCCGCCCACTTTTGCAGCGGCATTAATTACTATATCAGGGCGTTCTTGAGTGTAAAATTGATTGACTGCCAGCGAATCTTTTAAATCAAGTTCTCGTCTTGACCGTAATACAAGATTTTTGTAGCCCTTGCCTAGCAAATTTCTAACTATTGCTGAGCCCACCAAACCTTTATGTCCTGCCACAAAAATCTTGCTTTCTAATGCAATATTCTTCATGATACTCCTTTTTCCCTTGGCTCCAAGCTTGCTTACTCGTGATAATTAAAAGTCTTAAAACCTTCTCTGCGACATAATTCATCTTTTTTGGCTGCCTCCAGATCCTCTCTGACCATTTCAGCAACCAATTCATCAAAACTAATTTTAGGCTCCCAACCTAACTTCTGTTTGGCCTTTTTCGGGTCGCCCAATAAAGTTTCAACCTCAGTTGGCCTGAAGTAACGTGGATCTACAGCCACAATACATTTCCCGGTTTCATGGCAATATCCTTTTTCTTCAGCCCCCTGTCCTTTCCAATCAATTTTGATTGCCAGTTCATTTGCCGCTGCATTAACAAAATCCCTTACTGAATATTGTATTCCCGTTGCAATAACAAA
>JALXCS010000112.1 GCA_026990815.1 Methylomonas sp.
TCAAAAAGCTCCAATCAAGGCAAAAAATGAGTCTAATAGCTCGCTATTTGCGAATTTTTTAACGCTGAGTGGAGTTTTTTGCAACTTTTTTACTCGTTTCACGGGTTGTGCAAAGATCTCTAACAGTGTTAAAGCTAATCAGCATCTAAGCCGGTCATGCCCATGATGTTATAGCCAGCATCGACAAAAGTAATTTCACCGGTGATTCCTGATGCCAGGTCAGAGCACATAAATGCAGCCGCATTGCCGACTTCTTCAATTGAAACATTGCGTTTTAACGCAGCAGCATCGGCCGCTTTGTTTAGCATGGATTTGAAATCATTAATTCCAGCAGCTGCCAGAGTACGGATAGGACCGGCAGAGATGGCGTTGACACGAATGCCTTCAGGGCCTAACGCCGCAGCCATGTAACGGACATTAGCATCCAGACTGGCTTTGGCAACACCCATGACATTGTAATTGGTGATCGCTCTTTCAGACCCCAGATAGCTTAATGTTAGCAACGATCCATTCCGGCTCTGCATCATTTTTCGGCCAGCTTTGGCAAGAGCTAGAAAACTGTAAGAGCTAATATCATGAGCGATAAGAAAATTTTCCCGGGTGGTGGCATCAATATAATTGCCATCTAGCGCTTCCCTTGGCGCATAAGCAACAGAATGAACAATGCAATCCAGACCGTCCCAATGTTTCGCTAGATCAGCAAAGACATTTTCAATTTGCTGGTCACTGCTGACATCGCATTCGATAGTAATATTGGAATTGCATTCACCGGCCATTTTTTCGACCCGGCTTTGCAGTTTTTCATTTTGAAAGGTAAAGGCTAATTCTGCGCCTTCACGAAACATTGCCTGTGCAATTCCCCAAGCAATGGAACGATTACTGGCCAGGCCAACAATCAACACGCGTTTGCCTTGCATAAAACCCATTATTATTTCTCCACAGTTTGTTGTTAGAATAGTCCAAGTATCTATGACCCAAAAAGGGATGTCCAGTTTTTCAGTGAAAATATCAAGTCAAACAATTTTTTCTCTCATCACAATCATTACAAGTTTGATGCTGATGGGCTGCGATGATTTGCAGCTGAATAACCCTTACCCGGATGAGGAAACAGGACAGAGCATATTATATTCATCTTTTGCGGAGCGGCCAAAGCACCTTGATCCGGCTGTTTCTTACAGCTCCAATGAATATGCATTGATTGGTCAAATCTATGAACCACCCTTGCAATACCATTATTTAAAACGACCTTATGTATTGGAACCGTTGTCTGCCCAAAAAATGCCGACGATTCATTACTATGATGTTGATGGCAATCAACTTGCAGAAAATGTTGAAATAGAAAAAATTGCCTATACGGAATATTTGATTGATTTATTGCCTGGTATGAAATATCAGCCTCATCCAGCATTTGCTAAAGATTCTCAGGGCGAATTTTTATTTCATCAACTGACGGAAGAGCAACTGGAAGATATCGCGTCACTGGCTGATTTTAAGGAAACGGATACCCGGCGGGTTGTTGCGGAAGATTATGTTTATCAGATCAAACGATTGGCTTACCCAAAAATCCATTCGCCGATTGCTGAATTAATGAAGCAGCATATTGTTGGATTGAAGGATTTTTCCAAAGCGGTTGCGGATAAACAATTACTGGAAATTAAAGATACTTCCATATCAGGGGTTGAGGCAATCAACCAGAATCAATATCAAATCCGGATCAAAGGTAAATATCCGCAATTTAAGTATTGGCTGGCCATGCCTTTTTTTGCGCCAATGCCTTGGGAAGCTGATGCGTTTTATAACCAGCAAGGTTTGATTGATAAAAATATCACGCTTGATTGGTATCCGGTTGGTTCCGGCCCTTATATGTTGACGGAAAACAATCCTAACCGGCGTATGATTCTGGAAAAAAACCCTCATTATCATCCGGCCCATTACCCAACCGAAGGCGATCCGGGCGATGCGGAGCAGGGCTTATTGAAAGACGCAGGTAAATTACTGCCCTTTATAAAGAAAGTGGTTTTTATTCTGGA
>JALXCS010000113.1 GCA_026990815.1 Methylomonas sp.
GCGCCGATACCTTATTTTATATCGTCAATTATGAACTGGTGATGCGCGACTTGACGGTGATTAGCGAAACCCTGAAGCCGGATTTGCTGATACTGGATGAAGCGCAACGAATCAAGAACTGGCGCACAAAAATTGCATCCACCATTAAATTGATTCCATCGCGTTATGTGTTTGTGTTGACTGGTACGCCACTGGAAAACCGGATCGAAGATTTATATAGCCTGCTGCAGGTTGTCGATGCTCGAATTTTAGGTCCGCTATGGCGGTGTTTGCTGGATTTTCATGTCACTGACGAGCGCGGCAAAGTCATCGGCTATCGTAATTTGTCGGAATTACGCCAGCGCATTAGTCCGGTGATGTTAAGACGCAACCGCAGTTTGGTCAGCGATCAACTGCCGGATAGAACGGAAGTGCGGCTTGATATTCCGATGACTGCTGTGCAGCAGGATATTCATAATTCGGCGATGTCAATGGCTGGAAAATTAGCGAATATCGCTAAACGTAGACCTTTAACACCGAGTGAATCCAATAAACTCATGGCCGCTTTGCAGCAAGCGCGTATGGCCTGTAATGCCGCTGGTCTGGTCGATAAGGAAACGGTAGGTTCACCAAAACTGGATGAATTGTCACGACTGCTAGAAGAATTGTGCCTGCAAAGCAACCGAAAAGTGGTGGTTTTTTCGCAATGGGCGATGATGACTGAAATGGTTGAATCACTGGTACGCTCGTTGGGTCTAGGCAGTGTCAGATTACATGGCGGGATACCGACCCATAAACGGGGTGAATTGATGGATAAATTTCAACAGGATGACTGCATACAAGTTTTTATTTCGACCGATGCCGGCGGTGTTGGATTAAACCTGCAATCTGCCTCGGCTCTGATTAATCTGGAAATGCCGTGGAATCCTGCAGTATTGGATCAACGTATTGCCCGAATTCACAGACTGGGACAAAAGCAGAATGTCCAGATTTTTCTGTTGCTGGCCGAAGATTCTTATGAACAGCAGGTGGCGAATCTGGTAAAAGGCAAGCGCGATTTGTTTGATAATGTCATTAGCCCTGATGCCACAGAAGATGTAGTCGGGGTATCCAAAAAAATGCTGCAAACCATTATTGATGATCTGGCTGGTAATGATCAGGATAGTGCTTCAACCCAACCATCAGTAGAAAGTCAGCCAACCCTTCAGACCCAACCCGTTGCTGAAGATGTCACCGAAACCCGTGAAACCGAACAATCAGAGCAAGATAACCAGCAAATTCAGGCATTAATCTCAAAAATTCAGGATACCTTTGCTCCTCGTATTGAGCGAATTTTAGCATCAGGAGGCGGCTTGCTGGTGGTTGTTAATCTGCTTGAATCCAAGGATGACACTCTGGCCCAAGCATTGTCAGAACCCGAATTGCCAGTCGTGGTAATAGCAGCTAACACCCTGAGTAATTTACAACGATTAGGTGCAGCTTCTCCGGTTTCTGAAACAAAAACAATTTTTGAGGTTGGAGAAAGTTCGCCGGATGCCGTCAATCCATTGCTTAAATTAGCTTTGGATAAATTACGTTCGGCAGAGGTATTAATTGCACAGGACTGTTATGCTGGTGTAATGGAAATTTTGGCGACGACGGTGTTAATAATAGCAGCAGTAGCGAGTGGTCAGAAACAGACTCCGCCACTGGAAAAAGCCACCGTCTGGTTATACAGTGAAATTTTACCGCAACAATTCATGACAGCAGAGCAGATTAACACGGTTGTTCGAGTGATTTCTTTGAGTCAAAATCTTGATATTCCTGATGCGCTGGTGGAACAAGCATTGGCGGACACCCAGGGATTGGTTTCACATTATGGTTGATTTTTAGCCAACCTGAACTTTCCCGTTTTTTTTGTAAAAACAAGGTAGGGTGAATAAATCAAAAAGTGTTATAAAAAAATCTTGTCCCAATGATAAGCATGGAAGAATAAATGTAATCGTCCGACGGGTAGAAGCTTAGTTAGCCTTGACTGGCAATCTTGAAAAACAATACCAACGGGACCAATCGCGGCTAAAGCCCTTCCTGCGGCCAGATAGCATCTTATTGGGAATTATCGGATATACTGATTTGACCAATCCTGCTTATAACGGGGTGGAGGCTAATTTTTGCTGGTCTTCTGCCTTGCGTACGGCATGGTTGTGACCAGAAAGAAGCGATTTTTGTAAAAGCTAATCAGATGGTTGTTTTTACGCTGTTGTTTTTTTCCGGGCCATTAAATGAAACAACGGTCGCCAGATTATCTGATTTGACTGCATTTTCAGACATCGTTAAAGCATCCAGTAAACCGCCGGATTTATACACGGAATCCATCATTTTCTGATAGATTTTCAGGCAGCCATCCATGGGGTTTTTTGCCAGTTTGATTTCAGAGTCAATTTGCCATTGCAAACCATTAAGCCGTTGTTGCATTTTTTCTGGCGCTTCTTGTATGGTTGTCTGAATCAGGTTCTGGCGTTGTTGTTCAAATGCTGCGGGGTCTTTTTTTGCCAGCTCCATCCAATAATCGAAATCAAAATCTGATTCTTTTTTCTGAGTGTCTTGCATTGTTTATATCCCTGTCGCTACAAAATATGAAATCTTGAGGTCAATGATAAAGCGGAAGTGATACGCCTTGCTATTGTACGGTGGTACATGATTATCCCGTTCCGGGGAACCGGTATTCATGGTTTTCTTTAAAAAACCCAGGATTCAGGAGGGTTTATTTTCTCGTTTTGATTGCATCAATTCCTGATATTCTTCGGGCGCGATAATCTGCCTTAAATCAATAAATTCGCCACTTTGGTAGTTTTTAAATTCGGCAAGGGCAGCCAGTATTTTATTTGCCGAAGCTTCAGGAGACTGGATAATGCCGGTCTGATGGCCATTTTGAATACGTTTGAGGGCTGGAAATTGGGCGCTATCGACTTCATGACATAAATAATCCATCATTTGGGTGTCAATCAATCCGGGAGCAATGGCAACAAGATGTGTTTTTTTGAATTCATGGGCATATAATTTTGCCAGCATGTTCAGTGCCGCCTTGGAGATAGCATAACCGCCCCAACCCTTGCTGCCAAAGACGGCAGCTCTGGAAGACATGAGTACAATTTGATTGATTTCAATACCTGACTGCAAAAACCAGTCCAAAATGATTTTATTGGACCAGACATTAATATTCATAATTTCCCTGAGCTCTTCGATTGAAGTTTCACTCATGTCTTTCAATGGCGAAAGAACCCCGGCATTCAGGAAAACCAGTTCCAATGTATTAAGTTCGCCTAATAAAGCCTGTAGTTTATCCGGGATTTTGTCGAAATCACTAAGGTTACAATCAATATCGTGAAGCTGGCCTTTCAGGTTACAGCCACGACGACTGCATCCATATACCTGGTAGCCGCGATCCAGCAAAACGGAACTCAGACCCTTACCCAAACCGCTGCTATTACCAGTAATAAAAGCATTTTGTTGATTACTATTGTTGTTCGAGTTCATATAAGCGTTCTAATTCATCGTCAAGTGAATTTTCAGGTATGGTTACATTGGCTCTATTGTACCAATATTGCGCATTCCCCATGTCTCCTTCAATTCTGTGTAGATAGCCATGAATCAAACATGCCAGTTTATCAGCGTATGGCTGAATCAGTTTATGGGCTTCATGCCATTTTCCACTGTTCGCCAGATTTAGTGCTTCAAGATGATGAGTCGCCATGTTTTGCTCCTGTTTTATTGAGTTTATCAGTGCTGTTGTTACTGGTTTCAATAATGCCACATGAAAAAGGTACAATAAACAGTAATACGACAGACTGAATTTATTATTATTCATGGATTTTAAATTAATCAATACAGATGGCCACGCCAGACGTGGTCAATTACAGTTTCCTCGCGGTATTATTGAAACGCCTGTTTTCATGCCAGTTGGCACCTATGGGTCTGTTAAGGCCATGACGCCCGAACAACTGACAGACATCGGTGCGCAAATTATTTTGGGAAATACTTTCCATTTGTTACTAAGGCCGGGAATGGACGTTATGAAAGTTCACGGCGGCTTGCACGATTTTATGCATTGGCAAGGCCCCATTCTCACCGATTCCGGTGGTTTTCAAGTATTCAGCCTGGGCGATTTGCGGAAAATTTCTGAACAGGGAGTGACTTTCAAGTCTCCGGTTAACGGTAGTGCTATTTTTATGGGCCCGGAAGAATCCATGCAAGTCCAGTTCGATCTGGGCGCAGATATTGTGATGATTTTTGATGAATGTACGCCTTATCCGGCTTCAGTAAGTGAGGCGGCCGATTCAATGCGATTATCCTTGCGCTGGGCGCAGCGCAGTAAACAAGCTCATGCTGATAACCCGGCGGCGTTATTTGGGATTGTTCAGGGCGGTATGTATGAACATCTGCGCCTGGAATCCATTGATGGCCTGATTGATATTGGCTTTGACGGTTATGCCATCGGCGGGTTATCAGTTGGCGAACCCAAACCGGAAATGACTCGTATACTGAATGCAATACAGACTAAAATGCCGGTAAACAAACCTCGATATTTAATGGGTGTGGGAACGCCGGAAGATTTGGTTGAGTCAGTTAGGCGCGGTATTGATATGTTTGATTGCGTGATGCCGACCCGAAATGCCCGAAATGGCCATCTTTTTACCCGAAACGGCGTGATCCGTATACGCAATAGCCAGTACCAGTTTGATACCTCACCGATTGACGAAAATTGCCACTGTTACACCTGCAAGAATTATTCGCGTTCTTATTTGCGACATTTGGATAAATGCAGGGAAATTCTGGGAGCGCATTTAAACACGATACATAATCTGTATTATTACCTGGATTTAATGAAACAAATGCGGGAAGCCATACAAAATCAATCATTTGATGATTTTCTCAGGAATTTTTATCAACTGCGCGGTAAATCTGTAACGAATATGGCATAATATGCGCATTTTTCATTCACTAAAACAATTGGTAAAAATATGAGTTTCTTTATTTCTGATGCCCTAGCAGAAGCAGCGCCCCCAGCGGCACAAGCTCCGGGTCTTGAAGGATTGCTGTTTCCCGTTGGGATTCTGGTTTTTTTCTATTTTTTGTTCTTGAGACCGCAGTCTAAACGTGCGAAAGAGCAAAAGAAGATGATAGAGTCGCTCAGCAAGGGCAATGAAGTGGTTACCAATGGCGGCATTTTAGGAAAGATAATCGATCTGGATGATAATTTCGTTCAACTAGAAGTTGGAGAAAATACTTTCATTAGAGTTCAACGACAGGCGATTGCCAATTTAATGCCCAAGGGAACTTTCAAGGCATTGAACAAAAGAGCGAAGTCTTAGAAAATCTTCAAACTGTCAATTTTTTATCGAGAGCATCTGTTTGCTTAACAAACAGATGCTCATGACGCATTATTTTTTGGATATAAAATGCAAAATCATTTCCCAGTCTGGAAAAACGCACTTATCATCATCTTCTGCTTGTTGGGGCTACTTTACGCTTTACCTAATCTATATGGCGATGATCCATCTGTTCAGATTTCACCCCTCAAAGAAGATAACAAAATCAATGAGGAACGCATCAAACAGATTGAAGAAATCCTGAACCAAAAAAACCTCAAACCCAAAGTAATTGAAACGGAAAACAACCAAGTTTTGATCAGGTTTCAAGACCCTGAAATTCAGTTACAGGCAGCAGATATTCTTCGCGAACAGATGGGGGACACATACACTGTAGCGTTAAATCTTGCGCCAGCAACTCCAGAATGGTTGCAAGCCATTGGCGCTGAACCGATGTATTTAGGTCTGGATTTACGAGGTGGAGTGCATTTTTTACTTGAAGTTGATATGGAGGCTGCGGTTAAACAGGCCGAGGAACGGTATATCAGTGACATAAGGTCGGCATTAAGGACTGAAAAAATTCGTTATCAACAAGTTGCCAAAGATCGTGGTTTTATTAAAGTCAAGCTGAAAACAGCCCAGGATGCCGAAAAAGCTGCCGCTGTTATCAGTCGTGAATTTCGCAGTCTGGATATGAAGCAGACAGGTGATCCAAGCATTTGGCTGGTTGCTTTATCTGAAACCGAAATAAAGGAAATTAAAAAATTTGCTCTGGATCAGAACATTACAACTCTCCGTAACCGGGTTAATGAATTAGGGGTTGCGGAACCGGTTATTCAACAGCAGGGTGATAATCGAATTGTAGTTCAGTTACCCGGTGTTCAAGATACTGTAAGAGCCAAAGAAATATTGGGAACTACCGCAACGTTGGAGTATCGTTTGGTCGATACCGAACATGATATTCAGCAGGCCATGAAAGGGCGAGTGCCAGTTGGCTCCAAGTTATATCATGATAAGGATGGTAACCCGGTCTTGTTAAAAAGACGGGTTATCGTGACCGGAGATCAGATCGTTGACGCTTCTTCCGGAATGGATCAAAACGGTTCACCAGCCGTATTTATTACCCTGAACGGGGTTGGCGCAAAGAAAATGGGGAAATTTTCCCGAAGCCATATTGGTAAACCGATGGCAGTGGTGTTTATCGAGTATAAAACTGAAACACGCATGGTGGATGGTAAAAAAGTCCGCAAGAAAAAGAAAGTGGAAAAAGTAATCAGTGTTGCTACGATCCGGGATGCTTTTAGTAAACGTTTTCAAACAACTGGTCTTGACAGTACCACGGAAGCAAGAAATCTGGCGCTACTGCTGAGGGCAGGGGCATTGGCTGCACCAGTCGATATTATTGAAGAAAGGACAGTTGGTCCCAGCCTCGGCAAAGATAATATTGAAAAAGGCTTGATTTCTGTGGTTGTCGGTTTTGTTTTGGTTCTGGTATTTATGGCGTTGTACTATAAGGTTTTTGGTCTGGTTGCCGATTTGGCCCTGGCTTTTAATCTGGTCATCATTATTGCTATTTTATCGCTGCTTCAGGCAACTTTGACATTACCGGGCATTGCCGGGATTGTTTTGACGGTGGGTATGGCTGTTGATGCCAACGTTTTGATTTTTGAAAGAATCAAAGAAGAGCTGAAAATCAGCAACACGCCCCAGTCAAGTAT
>JALXCS010000114.1 GCA_026990815.1 Methylomonas sp.
CTGGGCTGGGGGCGAAAAATCCGGGTTTACATCACCCACCCCCGTCCTTTGATTATTATTTTAACATACAAGCGCCAACGCGACTGGAACGCCTGCCCGATTCACCCGAGGTTCCGGGTATGCAGCGTTACCGGGATAACATGACGGAGGCTGATATTTATCTCAGCCATGACCATGCGGTGCCTGAGTTAACGCGGATTCGATATCCTTTTTCCAGACCCGATCAATCAGCGGATTGTGAAGTAGCAACACAATATGTATATAAGACAAACGTCACTGAACAAGGTAAAGCAATTTCAAAATCTACACCTTTTTATCTGAATTATCGATTCTCACGCGATTATCTGCCGCAGTGGCGAAAGATTGATCGCAAGCTCAGGATGCTGTTTGACCATTTTGCACAATCAGCCGGACAGCAACTTAGACCATTATTCATTGATGAATAACAGTCCATTCCTCTTCATGACGACGCTACCTGATAAAAGTCATAACAATTAGCCAAACTAATCGAACTAATTTTAGCTCTACCATCCCTGAAAAAAGACAAAAATTTGACAATTTATTATTTAGTTTTGCTCCTGTCAGTTGTGACCACATTAAAACGACAAAAAATTGACTTGTTTTCATCAGAAAAGAATATTGTCATGTTGCTCTTGTTGTTAGATTGTTTGCCGGTGAATGTTTTATCAAAAATAAATTAAAACATTGATAATAATATGAACTTAAAGGGTTTTATAATCTTGTAATGAATAATTTTTTTCCAGTAGTATAAGTCATCTTCAAATATTAATGGTACTGTATTTGACTTAAACAATGAGACTAAATAGATACAGAGCCAGTCATCAATCATTTCCCCCGTTTTACTAGAAATCTATCCTAAATCCTTGATAAAGGAACTGTTCAAGAATCAATATTATAGATGTTAGTGATTGTCAGTCAGTGTTTAAGTGGCAGCGAATTTATGCCGATAATAAAATTATGTTTAGCTAATTAGGTTGGGTGGCATATGAATTGCTGTATTGATAATGCGTCAAGCATTGGTTTACTCATTGTGGATAGATTTTTTTAAAGAATCTATCTGCGATGAGTAAATGTTTTTGTAACCACGAATTACTAAAAATATGGCAGAAGTTGAATTTGAATCCGGTGAGGAAAAAAAATCTTCAAAAAAACTGGTCATTATAATTATGGCAGTTTTAATCTTAATTGGTGGAGGAGGTGCCGGATATTATTTTTTTTTCATGGGGGATACAACTGGAGATAGTGAGGATCAGGTTGAAGAACCAGAAGAGGTGGAAGAAGAATCAGGAAATTCTGGGGTATTTTATTTTGATCTTGAAAAGCCTTTTATTGTACAGTTTCCAAAAGGTAATGAAGCTAAGTTATTGCAGGTTTCGATTTCAATTCAGGTTAATGATGAATTATTCATTGAAGAATTAAAAAAACACGAACCGATGATACGGAATAATTTTTTAATGGTAATGGCTGATACAAATGTGGGCAAGTTGAAAACTGTTGAAGGTAAAGAAAACCTGAAAACCAGTCTGCTTGGAGCATTAAATAAAATAATGGATAAAATGAGCAAAAAAAATCATGTAGAAGACTTGTTTTTTACGGCATTAGTGATGCAATAAACAATGTCAGCAGCTGATCTTCTTTCTCAGGATGAAATTGATGCGCTTTTGCATGGCGTTGATGATGGAGAGGTTGAAACCGAGTCTGAAGAGGTAATAACTGATGAAGTTCAGCCTTTTGATTTTACCAGCCAGGAACGTATTGTCCGGGGGCGAATGCCAACCCTGGAAATGGTCAATGAACGCTTTGCCAGATATTTTCGGGTATCACTATTCAATTTTTTGCGTCGTTCTGCTGAAATTTCAGTGTCTGGTATTCAAATTCAAAAATTTTCTGAGTATGTTCAAAGTTTATTCGTACCGACAAATTTAAATGTAATTAGATTTGCGCCATTAAGAGGCAGGGCTTTGATTGTCATGGAACCCAGGCTGGTATTTACTGCGGTTGATAATTTTTTTGGTGGTGGCGGACAATTTTATAACAAGGTCGAAGGCAGGGAATTTACACCAACTGAAATGCGGATAATCCGATTGATTATTGAAATGATCTTTAAGGATTTGGCAGAGGCTTGGCGGCCAGTGATTGAAATCGAGTTTGAGTATTTAAATTCTGAGGTCAATCCTCAGTTCGCAAATATCGTCAGCCCTTCAGAAATTGTGGTGGTTTCAACAATTCATGTTGAATTGGATGGTGGTGGTGGTGATATAAATATTGCTATGCCTTATTCCATGATTGAGCCAATCAGGGATTTACTGGATGCGGGAATTTCTAGTGACCGGGGAGATGTTGATGATCGTTGGCAAGAATCATTGCAAAATGAAATTATGCGTACTGAAGTGACATTAAATAGTTTGTTATTCGAAAAGAGAATGAAGGTTAGCGATGTCATGGCATTTAAAGCAGGAGATGTTATTCCTGTTGATATTCCCGATGAAGTGATTTTATCGGCAGAGGGCATTCCTATTTCTATAGGCAAAGTCGGATTGTCGGATGGTAATTATGCAATAAAAATTAGCGGCAAGGTTAATCTTGAAGAAATGTAGAAAAACGCTTACTGAGTTTTGCGAAACTTCCGGGGAAAAGTTCATAAATTCAAACAAAAGGTAAAAAGTGATTATATTCATGAAGGATAATCAATGAGTGAAGAAGAGAACAACAGTGAAAATTCTGAAGAACCAGTTGCTGATGATTGGGCGGCTGCCATGGAGGAGCAAACTGAAGCTGAGGCATCGGAAACAGATGCCGACTGGGGGGATGCACTTCAGGAGCAAGCAGAATCAGAGAGCACTGTAGAAGACCCACAGACAGCAGAATTTCAAGAACTGGCGGAAGATAAGGCCAGTAATAGTGGTGAAGATGTTAACCTGGATGTTATTTTGGATGTGCCGGTTACTATCTCAATGGAAATTGGACGTACCAGGATAAATATCAGAAATCTATTGCAATTAAATCAAGGGTCGGTTGTTGAACTGGATCGTTTAGCTGGAGAGCCAATGGACGTATTAGTTAATGGAACATTGATTGCACACGGTGAAGTGGTTGTGGTGAATGAAAAATTTGGTATTCGATTAACGGACGTCATCAGTCCTTCAGAAAGAGTCCGGCGCTTAACTTAATGAAACAAAAAATCAGGTTATATGGGTTATTATTGCTAACTCCCGTAACAGCTTTTTGTGCAACACCAAATCCAGTTACTGCCAGACCAATTTCTACAGGAAATATACTAAATTGGTCAGTAGGCCTGGTTATAGTATTAAGTATTTTTTTTCTGCTCATATGGTTGTTAAAGAAAATCAATACAGGATCTATGACTAGTTCAGGCCAATTGCAGGTCATTGGTGGGCTATCGTTAGGGATGCGAGAGAAAATTGTGGTGTTAAAGGCAGGCAGGAAGCAATTGATTTTGGGCGTATCACCTGGAAAAATTGAAACATTACATGTTTTGGAAGGCGATGATTGTTTAAATAATGATTTGGAAGGGAGCGCTCGATGTGAGGATAATGGTTTTGCAAAAAAATTGTTTCAGGTTATGCAGAGCTAGTCATGATTAGGTTGTTATTATTATGTGCATTGTTAGTGTTTAATACACCAACACTGGCAGTGTCAGGAATTGATGCTTTCACTGTTACGACCAATGCTCAGGGTGAGCAAACTTACACCGTAACCATTCAAATTCTTGCCTTGATGACAATGCTTAGCTTATTGCCAGCATTGTTGTTGTCAATGACATCATTTGTCCGGATCATGATAGTGTTCTCCCTGTTAAGACAGGCGTTGGGTACAGGGCAGGCTCCCAGTAATCAGGTATTGTTGGGGTTATCGCTATTTTTGACCATTTTTATCATGATGCCAGTTTTTGAAAGAGTCAATACCGAGGCTGTTCAACCTTACCTTGAAGAAAAAATCAGTGTTACTGCAGCAGTGGAAAAGGCATCAAAACCATTTCGTCAATTTATGATGCGTCAGACCAGAGAATCTGATTTGGCACTGTTTTTGAACATTTCCGGTTCAGACGAATTGAATTCAGCGGAGGAAGTGCCATTTTCATTATTGCTGCCTGCTTATATCACGAGCGAATTAAAAACAGCTTTTCAAATTGGTTTTTTAATTTTTTTACCATTTCTGGTGATCGACTTAGTAGTTGCCAGTGTATTAATGTCAATGGGTATGATGATGTTGTCACCGATGATCATTTCCCTGCCATTCAAAATCATGTTGTTTGTTTTGGCGGATGGCTGGTCATTAATTATGGAAATGTTGGCTGCAAGTTTTTATCTAGCCTGAATAAAAGGAGAGAACAATGACGCCTGATACAGTTGTTATGGTTGGTCAAGATGCCATGATTGTTGCAATAAAACTGACTGCTCCAGTTCTATTGTCTTCGTTGGCTGTTGGTTTGATTATAGCCATGTTCCAGGCTGCAACTCAAATCAATGAAATGACGCTAACTTTTGTGCCGAAATTAATTACTATTGGATTAGTGATGATGATTGCTGGTCCCTGGATGCTCCAGGTTTTAATTGATTATTTTCAAACGGCTGTAAAAGATGTTCCCAATCTGATTGGATAAACTTTTGAACATATGCCTTTCGCATTTGAGAATGCCACGTTTAGAGTGTGTCAGTTTTTGTGAAAGACTAAGCGCAAAAACGCTGCAATAGCAAGCTATTGGAAGGTTTTGTAACGATGTTATTTGCAAACAGTGTCGTGCTATAAATGAGGTATTCTTGAAGGTGAAAGGTATAACTGAAGCAGAATTGCTGGCAGTAGTTTCAGGATTTGTTTGGCCGTTATTTAGAATAGGCGCTATGTTAATAGCTATGCCGGTATTCAGTATGCGTGCCGCACCAGCAAGAACCCGGTTAATCGTCTCACTTGTTGTTACCATGATTATTTGGCCGGTATTACCCGAGATGCCAAAAATTGAAATGTTGAGCTACGAAGGCTTTATGATTGTAGTACAGCAGATTGCAATTGGATTATGCACAGGCTTTATTTTACAAATGGTATTCGCAACGCTAGTTTTTGCAGGACAGGGTGTTGCCATGAGTATGGGGCTTGGGTTTGCATCCATGGTTGATCCACAAACCGGTGTTCAAGTGCCGGTTATAGCTCAAATTTATGTCATGACATCAACATTACTGTTTTTGGTCATGGATGGCCATTTGTTAATGATCGAAATGCTGGTTGAAAGCTTCACCACGTTGCCAGTTTCGGTCAATGGACTTGAGAGATTGGATGTATGGTCGCTATTAACCTGGAGTAGCATGATATTTTCCGGTGGCTTGTTGATGTCATTGCCCCTGGTAGCAGGTTTGTTGATGGTAAATGTTAGTTTTGGCGTTGCTACCAAAGCCGCACCACAATTAAATATTTTCGCAGTAGGTTTTCCAGTTACACTGATGATGGGTATGCTGATGGTATGGTTAACATTACCAAATGTTTTGAGTAATTTTTCCGGGTTGTTGACAAATGCTTACCAACTGATTGGCCAATTATTAAGAATATAAGGCACTAAAACGTGGCTGAAGATAACGGTCAGGATAAAACAGAAGACCCCACGGGGAAACGGGTAACTGAATCCAGAAAAAAAGGTCAAATTGCCCGTTCTAAAGAACTGAGTACCTTTGCCATGTTAGTAACAGGTGCAACCATGTTAATGATGACGGGCAATAAAATTGGGAAAGGACTGCTTGAAATTATGCGTGAGCAATTTTCAATTAGCCGGGCGGAAATTTTTGATCCTGCTATCCCTGTACAACATTTGGTTAAAGTCATCAGTCATGGAATTTACCTGATTATTCCATTTCTGGCGGTGATGGTGGTAATTGCATTGGTTGCTCCAATAACCATGGGAGGTTGGAATTTCAGTTGGGAGGCGATGCAACCCAAGTTTGAAAAGCTGGATCCAATTAAAGGAATACCCAGACTGTTTGCCTTAAAAGGGTTGATAGAACTAATCAAGGCAATTTTGAAATTTTCACTTATAGTTGCCGGTGTCGTTGTATTGTTCAATCTGGTGTTTGATGATTATGTGGGTCTAAGCTCGAAAACGGTAGAAAAGGGAATTTTTCAGGCAATGGACTTGATAGGTTCCGGATTTTTATTTTTGAGTGCCTTATTGGTTATTATCGCTATTTTTGATGTGCCCTACCAATTGTGGGAGCACAATAAACAATTGAAAATGACTAAGCAGGAGGTCAAGGATGAAAGTAAAGATACCGAAGGTAATCCGGAAATTAAGGGAAAAATCAGACAGTTGCAAATGGAAGCAGCCCAAAAACGAATGATGGAGGAAGTACCCACGGCTGATGTTATTGTGACCAACCCGACTCATTTTGCGGTTGCTTTAAAGTATGATCCAAATTCTACAGCGGCACCGAAGTTGATTGCCAAAGGAACTGACATGGTTGCCTCCCATATTCGAAATATTGCTGCAAGTGCCGAAGTGCCATTGATAGAGGCGCCTCCTTTAGCCAGGGCGCTTTATTATTCAACAGAATTAAATGAGCAAATCCCGCAGGGTTTGTTTTTAGCCGTTGCCCAGGTGTTGGCCTACGTATTTCAACTTAAAACAGCACTGGAAAATGGTTGGGAAGAGCCGGAATTTCCATCCTCAATTATTGTTCCAGAAGAGTTTAAAACAGAGTAGTTCTATTTTTAGGTAGTCGCATAAATTTCCTGCTCCCTTCTATATCTCTTTCCTCATTCGTTAAGGAAAATCATTGTTCACGAGAAAAAATTTACCCTCCCGGACATCAAATAGGTAAGCGATTGAAATAACGGGACCTTCTATTACTGGGATGCGATAGAGAGCTACAAGGATGTATCTACGCATGTCCTTTATTTCAACCTAGATTCAACTCATAAGTGCAATTCATTTTAATGGAAATGGAAGGGCCAGCTGATGTATAGTTCAAGCTTTTT
>JALXCS010000115.1 GCA_026990815.1 Methylomonas sp.
CCTCAAAATGGTCACTACTGATGATGCCAACGGAGTTTTTGCCGTTTTTGACGAAGTGCTTGAAAAGTTTGGCGGTTATCGGTTTGTTAAAGAAACCTGATTAGGCCATACTTTTTTCCTGAAATAATTGAGGTTGCATTTGGTAATTAGCAATTCTATTTCGAGCCAAATCACAATATTCTTTGCTGATATCAATTCCGATATAATCTCTACCTAGTTTAAGTGCTGAAATACAGGTTGTTCCACTTCCATTCATTGGGTCCAACACCAAATCTCCTTCATTTGTCCAAGAACTTATATGATCTCTAGCCAAGGCACAAGGAAACGGTGCAGGATGCCCTTTGGCTTCTTGATCTTCTGCTTTTTTCCCTACAACATATTCCCATATATTACCTTTAATCTTCTGTTTTTTAACAGGTTTTGCCATTTTCCCTCTTTTCTGTTCCCCTTTAGAATAGTTTTTATAAGTAGTTCCATTCAGTTGAAGTCCAGCATGTAAACAATCAATTTTAATTGGATTATGGGTCTTGACAGGCCCTTTACTAAAAACGAACATATATTCAAATATACCATTATATCTTTTTCTATATATTTGAGGAATTGGGTTTGTTTTCTGAAAAATCATGGTATCGTGCAAATTGAAACCAGCTTCCATAAAATATAATGCTTGTTTAAAACTAGTACCTGTCTCACTACCTCTTACAGTGGCATCATTTACAACCCAAACAACGATTCCTCCTTCTTTTGTGATACGATACAGCTCTTTTACAATTTCCTCAAAAGGAAAAACAAAACCTTTATAACTTCTTAAGTTATCATAGGGTGGTGAGGTAAGGGTTAAATCAATTGAATTTATTTTAAAACCTTTCATTACCTCAACACAATTTCCTTCTATTATTTGGTTTTTGTATTTTTCCATAATTTTCTATTCTATTCTTAACAATCCATTATCAGAAATTCTTTGTATAGTCGTAATTTTTCTATCAATTTTACTTGCTTTCACAAGTTCTTTTAATGCTTCTTCATGTGACATTTTCATAATTTTTTCACGCTCAGATGACAAATATTTCAATGCTTCTATTTTTGCGATTTCTATGGACTCCGCTGCTGCAATTTTTCATCTTGCCATAGTTCAAAAATAGACTTAGAATGCCTAAGTATTGTTTTGTTAACTCCTAACCAATAATCAACTGCGCTTTTCGATGGATTAAGTGCGGGAACTGTTTCAAAAATATCAAAAAGCAAATTTTCAGCTCTATCCCTTCCCACTTCATTAGCATATCTCACTAACAGCGATAAATGTGAAAAAGTAAAAATGCAAACATTTCTTGTTATTGCTTGTTGGTAAATTTGACTATTTCTACTTGGCAATTGATAAATAGGGCAAACTACCATGGCAAACGGTTTCCCATGTTTCCACCCATCCATAGCCTGCACCTTAAAATCTTTTTGATTTTTGGCTGTTCTACTTAACCTAAAAGCCTTTGCATCAGCGACAAAACTAAATTTTTCCCCATAACCTTCAACATCAGCAACATCAGCACGTTCAGTAATGATGAGGCTTTTTAACCCTAATGCCTTATATGCAAAAACTAAAAGTATATCTGTATATTTTGAATATTGTTTTTCTTCGCTTGAATCATGACTATACGATTCCGGAATATTACCACAAAGCCTAAGATGGTTTAAAAGCCCTATAATCCCAGTTGCCTTCAATTCTTCGTTTAATTCTTTCTCTAAGCGTTTGGAATTATCAGAAAAGAGGCCATTGCTCTTGTCAATTTTAGTAATCCAAAGATTTCTTATGTTGATTGCTTCATCCGATATTATTCTAGACATTTACTGATTTTTTTCCTTTTTGCAAGATACAAATTTTATACTTAATGATTTTTTTTAAATTGTTCAATAATCATAAAAGATTACCGTACAATCTTCTTAGAAATTCGAGAACTGGCAATCAACGCGGCCAAAAACCCTAAGGTTATAATGGTAAAAAATACCACTATAACAT
>JALXCS010000116.1 GCA_026990815.1 Methylomonas sp.
CATAGTCTCCGTACTATATCATACGGGAGCTAAAGGCATAATCATGCAATACGTCATCTAGTTTATGTGCATTCTTGATCGCGAATAGTATAGACTGGATCGAAACTTCTGAATTAATATCACCAACCGAATAAACCTTACCATCGGTGGTAACAAGTGCAATACCAAAAATATTTGAATCAACCTTAGCTAGTACCGGAATGTAATTCGCGTTGACACCTTCCTTGAGATTTTTGTACTTGTCATAGGCTAGCTGTAGCGCTGCCTCAATCTTGGCAGGCTCAAGTGCAGATGCCATTGGAGAGGCGACCGTAGCTACAGCAATGACAGCAACCATACGGGTATATTGTAAAGTCTTTTTGATTGAATTCATCGCATTGTTCTCATGTTGAAAGTTAGATATGCTTGCTCCGATTGATATAACCCAAAAGCCAATTTTGTGATCGTTACTATTGTAACCAACAAATAATTACGGGCTTTGAAAAAAGATGTCTTCTTTTTCCACGACTATCTTTTGGACAAAGAGTATAACGACAATGGTAAGATGCCCACTAAAACTCGAAGGCACAAACGCTCGGATTATGAACCATTTTTCCCAGCGCAACAAGCCTTTGAAAACCACAGCGCTTTTTGCCCGGTCATGTTGACCATCAGGTGTGCGCCCAGCATGGACATACACAAACAGAAAACATTCCTCACTTATAACCAGGGCAATAGGGTTTAAAATATCTTGACATTTAATGATGTATGTAAAATCAGTAGGTTGGGTTTTCTAATTTTCAAACTCATAAGAAAAAAGTGATTTATCTAAATTATAAAAAACCTAACTTACGGATTTCGTAGCCCATAAATTTAAACCCGATTGGCCCTGGCGTACAAACAGGTGCATAGCAAGTTATGTAACTGTTTGTGTAACGTGGGAGGCGGATAAAAAGCCAAGTCAGTTGTTAAATTTAGTTCTAGAATGTTCTTTACCACTTTAAAAAAAATACTCATGATACCAGCAGTAGCAATTAATCAACTTGACAAAAGCTATCTGGAATATGATCAAAAGCATTTTATTTTCCATGAAATGAATCTAAACATTGCTCCTGGAAAATTTATTGTTCTCTTGGGTCGCAGTGGTTCTGGAAAATCGACATTGTTAAATCTGATTAGCGGTATGGACCAACCTGATGCTGGAGAAATTATAGTTAATGGCATTAATCTTACCCGATTATCAGAACATCAACGCACCCTTTTTCGGCGCCATCACATTGGCTTTGTTTTCCAGTCATACAATCTCATTCCAACCTTAACTGTAGAAGAAAATTTATTATTACCATTGGAGCTAATCAAGCAAATTGATTCATCAGACAGGAAAAAGGTAATTGATTTGCTTTCAAAACTTAATTTGTCAGACCGTATTGATAGCTACCCGGATCGTCTTTCTGGCGGAGAACAACAACGAGTTGCCATTGCCAGAGCCTTAATTCATGATCCCGATTTAATCCTTGCCGATGAACCCACCGGTAATCTGGATATCGATACGGGCAAACAAGTCCTGGAACTTCTCTATGAGCTGGTGAAAAAAGCCGGGAAAACCATGATAATGGCTACTCATAGCCCCGAAGTTATTGGTTGCGCTGATTCGGTTTTTTCCATTCACAACCTGCAATTACTTCGTAGTAACGACAATTTATGACTTCAGTTCTGGCTCGCGCCAATAGAAATTTTTTATTGCAACATCCCTGGCAGTTAGTGCTTGCGCTGACAGGAATTGCCTTGGGTATTGCGGTAGTGATCGCCATTGACCTTGCCCTTGAAAGTTCGCTGCAATCTTTTCAACAAATAAACCAGGTGGTTTCCGGAAAAACAACGCATCGAATTATAGCTAGAGATGGAAGTCTAGATGAGAAACTCTATACACAGCTCCGGGTAGAATTGGGAATTCCAAATCTGGCTCCTGTCTTACAAGGCAATGTACAGATAACAACCAATTCGCAAGAGCATTTCAGAATATACGGCATTGATCCTTTTATTGAAGATACATTTCAGTCAACATGGCAACTGCAAAGTAATCGCCAAAAACCCGTTTTTTCTTTAATTCGGCTGGTTTCAGAAGCTAATACTGCACTGATTGGCAAAAAAACTGCAGAACAATTAGGATTGGATATTAATGACAATCTCACTATTTCAACGTCCAATGGATCACTGGATCTAAAAATTATCGGTTTTTTGAATCAAACCGATGCAATATCCAATCAAATATTAAAGAACCTAATTATTACTGACATTTCAACAACTCAGGAAATTCTTAATCAACCTGGCAAACTCAGCTTCATTGAATTCAAGGCCAAAAATGATAAAAATTACATCAGCTTCCTTGAAGCGATCCGCCAACATCTTGCTGCTGACATTTTATTAACCTCATCACAAAACCAGATTCAATCCATGCGCCAAATGACCAGGGCATTCAGTATAAATCTAAAAGCACTTGGTATGCTCTCTTTGTTGATTGGCATGTTTCTGATTTACAACACCATGACTTTTCTGGTCATTCAACGGCGTCGATTAATTGGAAGCTTACGATGTATCGGAGTTAGCCGGCATCAAATATTTACCCTTATCATCACCGAAGCCTTATTACTTGGAATTATTGGCAGCTTGCTTGGTATTGTCATTGGTGTTCTGATTGGAAACGGATTATTGCAATTAACTTCAACGACTATTGAAACAATTTATTATCAGGTGGACAAAGTTGGGCTTATTATTCATCCTGAACAATTGGGGAAAGGATTATTATTAGGTCTCGGAGCCACATTCCTAGCAATACTGCCGCCAGCCTGGGAAGCCACTAAAGTAACTCCAAATTCTTCCTTGATCCGCTCACAACTAGAAACCAAAATTAACAAACTGACCCATACAACTGGAATCGTAGGTTTGGTTTTCGTATCCAGCGGAATGATTCTGGCCTTTATATCCGAAAAAAGTGTTTTTCTTGGACTGGCCAGTATTTTTATACTGCTTTTCGGGTTTGCGTTGATGACCCCTGGTTGTACTGTTTTGCTGATGAAGCTGTTTGAAAAATTTTCAAACAACTTTCTAGGTATTTTAGGTGTATTGCCCCCCAAAATGGTGAGTGCAGAAATCAGTCGAACTGGTGTAGCCATTGCCGCATTAATGATTGCAGTTTCCGCCACCATTGGCATGGATTTGATGATAAACAGTTTTCGGCAAACCGTATCAGACTGGATTACCACCAGTTTACGTGCTGACTACTATATTTCCACATCCGACCGTAAAACGTCCCACCATATATCACCAATTGACCAGCGGCTTAAAGATAAAATTGCCGCATTGCCTGAAGTGGGAATGCTGAGTAGCGTCTTACACACCCAAGTTATTTCAAAATCCGGATTGATAAAAGTCTCTGTTTTTGAATTAAATGACAAGTCCAAACACGGTTTCATTTTTAAACAACAGATTGATGGCGATTTATGGCAACATTTTGAACAGCAACAAGCCATTTTTATCACAGAATCTTTAGCTTATTTTCACGGATTGAACATTGGTGACACTCTATTTTTGGAAACTAAAAAGGCGAAGCAAGCATTTACAATAATAGCAATTTATTCAGATTACAGTGGCGATCAAGGCCATATTGCAATGACCAGAAAATTGTACCTTCAGTTTTGGGAGGATTCGGGTTATACAGGTATTGGCATCTATACAGATAAAAACACTAATCTGCAACAACTTGAAACAAAGCTACAAAATTTATTAACTCACGATCTGGCACTAAAATCCAATCATTCAATTTACAAAACTTCCATGGAAATTTTTGAACAAACTTTTGTCATTACCAATGCCTTGCGTTGGATAGCCGCCGGTATTGCATTCACGGGCATTTTCAGCGCACTTTTGGCATTACAGTTCGAGCGAACCAAACAATTCGGAATTTTACGTGCCATTGGTGTTACCCAGCGCCAATTAAGTTTGCTGATCCTGTCTGAAACCGGTTTGATTGGCTTGACTGCCGGTATTTTTGCAATTCCAGTGGGATACTTTATGGCCTATATACTGATTTTTATTGTTTACCTACGTTCTTTTGGCTGGACTATGGCGTTTCATTTTAATGTATCTGTAATATTTCAGGGTTTGGCATTGGCGTTGATAGCTGCATTACTTGCGGGTATTTTACCAGCGATAAAAATGGCCAAAACCAGACCGGCTGCAGCACTGCGGACAGAATGAAGCCAAAATCAATTCTTATAGCAGGCCCATGCCTGCTGTTATTATTTTTTCTGTTATTTGTTGTGTCGCTCGTTATAACTGACTCTTCAGATCATTCAGTTCCCGAAAACTCTTCTCTAGAAGTCCTTACGGCTCTCGATGATCAATTTGAAAAGGTACTAAAACCACGTAAATTCAACTTCCCCCAAGACCATGGTGCACATCAAGAATACCGCAGCGAATGGTGGTATTTTACCGGCAATTTAGAAAGCCAGTCAGGGAGAAAGTTTGGCTACCAGCTAACTTTTTTCAGATATGCATTAAACAGGAATAAGGTGTCTTCAATTTCAGCTTGGCGCAGTAACCAAATGTATATGGCCCATCTTGCCTTAACCGATGTGGAAAACAAACGATTCTATACTGAAGAAAAATTCAGTCGGGCAGCTAATGGTCTAGCTGGATCTAGTACCAAGAAATTATGGGTTTGGTTGTATAACTGGTCTGCTGAAATGCGAGACACAGATAATTCACCAATCCATTTAACGGCCAAAACAGATCAATTCACTATTGAATTGTTATTGGAACCCCAAAAACCACTGGTTTTACAAGGTCAAGAAGGTTTTAGTCGCAAAAGCAATAATCCTGGCAATGCATCCTATTATTACTCTTATACCCGGCTCAAAACCAATGGCGTTATTCGTATATCCAATCAATTTTTGACGGTTTCAGGTAGCAGCTGGATGGACCGGGAATGGAGTACCAGTTCCTTATCCCCCGAACAAATTGGCTGGGACTGGTTTTCCTTGCAGTTCTCAGATAATAGTGAATTAATGTATTATCAGTTCAGAAGAAAAGACGCTCATGCAGATAAAAACAACGCTGGAGCACTGTTTCTTGCCGATAATTCTAAAATTCCCCTTGGCCCTACAGATATATCAATAAAAATTCTCGAGCATTGGAAAAGCCCTCATTCGGATATTTCCTACCCATCGCTCTGGCGACTATCAATCCCTTCCCAACAGATTGAAATTACCATTAAACCATTGATAAACGATCAGGAATTAAATCTCAGTTATCGTTACTGGGAAGGAGCGGTTTCTATTCAAGGAATCAAAAACGGGAACCCTGTAAGAGGACGGGGCTATGTTGAATTGACTGGATACAGAAATTAAAAAATCGGTAATGTTCAAAAACCTGTGATTTCTATGCTGATAACAGGGGTTAAGATATTGGTTTCACAATGACTTTAAAAAAACCTGATCTACCCATAATGTATTTTTTTAACACTGCGGAATCAAGAGCTTACTTAGGAACAAAAATGAATTGCACTTATGAGTTGAATCTAGGAATTTAACAACTGGCGCAGAATTTTTATTCGCATTCGAGGCACACAAACAGGCGCATAGCAAGCTATGTAACTGTTTGTGTAACGTGGAAAGCAGATAAAAAGCCAAGTCAGTTGTTAAATTTATTTCTTGAATGTTCCTTATCAACACTCCTCCTTGATACTGCGTGGTCTGCAATCCTAATTGCTTTCCTCTCTCAATCAAACCGTCTAACATCAGCTGGTAACTTTGTAAAAACCGGATGTTTGACAATGCCATATTTTTCAGGATAAAAAACCGCCCCCAAATATAAACCAAATGGTTTAGCTGTCACGCCGGCTTGATCTCTGTCGTTAATTTCCAGTAATTGCGCGGTCCAGTCTACCGGCTTTTTTCCAGCACCGATCGCCATCAATGTTCCAGCAATATTTCTGACCATGTGATGTAAAAAAGCATTGGCACAAATATCCATAATCACCTGCCCACCCTGTCGATAGACATCAATAAAATGCATCATCCTGCAGGGACTTTTGGACTGGCAGCCCTGCGCCCGAAACGATGAAAAGTCATGTTCACCTACCAGATATTGCGCGGCCTGATGCATTTTTTCGGCATTCAGAGGCTCGTAACACCAGGATAGTTGCCGGGGTTGCAGCGCAGACTTCATTTTTCGGTTAATAATAAGGTAGCGGTAAAACCGGGCAATGGCACTGTAACGGGCATGAAAATCATCAATTGCTTCCTTAACCCAAAGAATGCGAATATCATCCGGTAACTGGGTATTGCCCCCCATCAACCAACTGTATGAATCCCGATTAGCCGTAGTATCAAAATGCGCAACTTGTTCCAGGGCATGAACGCCGGCATCCGTTCGCCCGGCACAAATCACCGAAACGGAATGGTTGGCGACCTTTGAAAGCGCCTTTTCCAGTTCCGCTTGAATCGTCCTTTTACCCGTCTGGCACTGCCATCCGGAAAAATGGCTGCCATCGTATTCGATACCTAAAACCAAACGCTTCATGACAAGCTATTCATGAATATTGACCAAAGTGCCGACATCTACTTGGGAAAACAAATCAATCACATCCTGGTTTTTCATACGAATACAACCATGCGATTCAGGTTTCCCGGTCATTAATTCATCTGGACAGCCGTGTATATAAATGTAGCGCCAGGTAGAATCCACGTTGCCATAGCGGTTTTTACCCGGCTCCAAACCGCCCAGCCATAGAATTCGCGACAAAATCCAGTCCCGATCAGGAAATTTCTCGGCCAGGGTTCTGTCATAAATTTCGCCTGTTGGCCTTCTGCCGACAAACACAGAATTAATAGGTTGATTTGCGCCAATTTTAGCCCGGATTTTATGCCAGCCAGTCGGCGTGCATTCACTGCCCATTTGCTCACCAGGGCCGTTCAATGCAGTTGAAACCGGATAAGAAATAATTGTGTT
>JALXCS010000117.1 GCA_026990815.1 Methylomonas sp.
AGTTTTAGATCTGTAAAACCCTTATTTGTTATCTTATATCCCTTAAAAAAAATTAAATAACATTTCTTTAGGTATTTCACGCACAAACGGTCTTTAAATAACACAGTTCAATTAAAAAACACCAAAAACCCTCATTCCGTTTTTTCTTGAGCAAAAAAACAATATGATATCTTTAACAATCTATGGAAATTAATACCGCTTTTCAAACCTCTCATCTGGTAGCATTTATTGTCGGCCTATTCAGCAGTCTGCATTGCGTAACTATGTGTGGCTCGATTATCGGTACGCTAACCCTCAGCCTGAAACCCGAAATTCGTGAGAATAAAAAGCGATTGCTACCCTTTATCATTAATTACAACCTGGGAAGATTATTTAGTTACACTTTAGGAGGCTTAATTGCTGGTTATTTGGGAACGGTGCTAATCATCCCTTTTAACCATGAAACCGGTTACCGAACTCTTCAGATCCTTTCAGCAACCATTATGGCTGGAGCTGGCATGTTCCTTGCAGGATGGTTTCCGGGTTTTGCTTACATTGAAAAATTCGGCTCAAAATTATGGAGACTGCTGGATCCTGTTGGCAGAAAACTCTTACCGGTAACCAAACTGCACCAGGCTTTCCTGTTTGGAATGGTGTGGGGCTGGCTGCCCTGCGGCCTGGTCTATACTGCCCTGGCGCTAGCTATAACTACAGGAGATATTGTCAGCAGTGCGCTAACAATGTTATCATTCGGAGCTGGAACCCTGCCCGCCATCATAAGTGTCGGCGCAATGGGGGGAGCGTTTTCAAAACTAGCTAGGATGAATCGATTCAGACAAATGATAGGGGCTTTGTTGATTATTCTTGCTGTTTTGTCTGCCCTGCCATGGCTAAACCCAATGCGATTGCAACACATCTAAAAATTAAAACGACTTAAAAAGAGGTTTCTATGCAACACTTTACAAAACTAATCGGCAATAACCCCGCCTTTGAATCGGTGCTTAGAAGCGCAAAGGTAGTGGCTGCAACCGATGTTACTGTTCTAATCAAGGGCGATACCGGGACAGGAAAAGAAGTACTGGCAACTGCCTTGCAACGGGAAAGTAAACGCGCGGACAAACCATTTATCACGGTTAATTGCGCGGCACTACCCGAAGGCATTGTTGAATCTGAATTATTCGGCCACCGCAAAGGTGCTTTTACCGGCGCCACTGGCAACAAAAATGGTATTTTCCAATCTGCCGATGGCGGCACCTTATTTTTAGACGAGGTCAACTCACTCCCTTTAAACATACAGGCAAAACTATTACGCTTTCTGGAGTCTGGCGAATGTTTTCCGGTTGGAGAAACCAAACCTAGTTTTGTTGATGTGCGTATTATTGCTGCAACCAATACTGACCTGGTCAAACAAATCGACGAAGGAACTTTCCGGCAGGATTTATATTTTCGTTTGAATGTAGTTCCCCTGGAAATTCCTTCATTAAAAGAGCGAAAAGATGATATTGATTTGCTTGCCAAACATTTTATCAACCATTTTGCGAATCAACACCAAATTACCCCTGCGATTTTAAGCAAACCTACGCTGAAAAAATTCCGCAGCTATGGATGGCCTGGCAATGTCAGGGAACTGCGCAATGTTTGCGAGCGTTTGGCAATCTTGCTCTCAGGCAGAACCATCCAGCCCGAAAATCTTCCTCACGAATTCAGTTCACTCAAAATGGGAGATGCAACAACCGGCTTCAGCATTCCTGAAACCGGCTTCAGCCTGGATAATCTGGAAGCTCAATTGATCCATCAGGCCCTGCTTAAAACCAACGGTAACCGAAGCAAATCGGCCAGATTGCTGGGCATTTCCAGAGACACCCTGCTGTATCGTATCCAAAAACACGGATTAGCAACTCACTAGGCCTAGTAAATTCAACACCCAAAATTTCTGTGTTTTTGGGTGTTGGATTTACTAACAAACCCGTAACCACTGAATGGTTATATTATCACTGCGCCCACCC
>JALXCS010000118.1:0-1791 GCA_026990815.1 Methylomonas sp.
AAGCGGTCATGAACAGACTTAATCATCGTCCACGAAAAACGCTGAATTTTAAAACCCCTCATGAAGTTTTTTTTGGAAATGCTCAGCGTAAGGTTGTATGAATACTAAAATTGCACTTCGGAGCTGAATTCGCGAAATATCAGTTCTTGGTTATTTTAAAAGTAACAGGATACCTGAAGCGAATAAAAAAACAGCAAAAATCTTGCTGTATCGTTTATTATCAATTTGGGTATAAACGATTTCCTCAGTCAGCAAGAAAACCATTATGCCGATTTGCAGAAAAAATGAACTTTCCGACCAAGAAAACTGATAATTTTTACCCAACATTGCCAAGGTTATTAATTGGAAGACAGCGAATGTTGCATAACAAACCGCTATCGTGACTCTGGTCTGGTTTTTATCATATTCCTTGGCATGAACAATAGCTGTCAATAATGAACCACCCAAATTGGTCAAACCATGCACAATGCCCATAATGACCAAAGAGGTCTTTTCAAATTTCATCATGGATACAAGAAGTTTTTCCAGATGCGTGGAAAAATTTTTCAAAGCTACTAATATCAGAAAAATACCAACCAGAACATTAATGTTGATTTTAGAGCTGGAGATGATGAATAAAAACAGCACAACAAAGGAGATAGCAAATATTAATACATTGCGAAAAAAAAGCCGGTCTACCAATTGATAATGTTTTAAAATTTGCAAGGAATTGATAGCAATAGAAATGGGTAATAAAATCCGTAAGGTATTGAGAAAATCATAACCAGCGAGAAGCATTAACGGCGTACCAAATAACAGAACGCCAACTCCAAAAAGGGACTGGATGACAGCGGTAATAGTAATGATCAGCAAAATATCAGTAGGCATGTTGATTTGTATTTATCTATAATGCAATGAACGGATAGTGAATATTATTGTTATCTCTTTCCTCCAATACCATACTAAAATTTTAAATATCCGGGTAAATTTTTTCCAATGCTTTTTCAATGTATACTTCGCGCGGTTACGGAATTTATAGCGAGTTAGTTTTTGTCGAGAACAAGGCGCTGAAATGGGCGCATAGTAAGCTATGTAACCATTTTCAGCAACGCCGTTATCGGCAAAAATCAGCCGCTAGAAACCCGCAATGTTTGCCGTGAGAAGTATCTTTAGCGAAGATGACATAAAATGAAAAACAAAGTCTTTGCTTTACAGAATCTGAAACAACAAATCAAAAAACAGGCATTATCCAAACTGGAATCTGGAAAATTAAAAGACACGGTCGATCAGTATAAAAAACTTCTGACTGATCCGGGCTTATTCGAACAACGCAAGCAGCAAGTTAATCGGTATTTGCGAAAAGCGCAGGACTTGACTGTAAAAGAGGTTTTTACTGATGTGCAAAATCTCTGGAATGAGCATTTGGGAAATAATCAACAGAATCAAGACATTGAACAAACTCTTATCGATTTGATTCAATCTCAAAATCAGGATGAAATTCAACAGCAACTGAAAAAAATAACCGCAGAGCAAATAGATCGGCAGTACTCATTGTTTTCTATAACCCTGGGAGCTTTGATGTTGACCGGGAAATCGGAATTAGAACAATTTTTACCAGCAGAATCCGCTTTTATTACTCATTACATAATAGCACGCGAGGCATTAACGTGTCTTGATGAAGATTCACCCGAAGAATTAAGGAAAATCATAAAAAAAATTCCTTTTAATTCGGCGTTCAGAGATTTCAGGTCTTTGATAAATGCTGTTTTGGCAATGCCTTTTTTGTCAAAAAATGATACCGGGCTATTAAAC
>JALXCS010000118.1:1801-6907 GCA_026990815.1 Methylomonas sp.
ACAATATTCTCCGCCATTCGCCTTATTTTCAGGCGGCAAGATCTTTGTTGGCAATTAATCAAGGCGGGGCGGTTTACTGTCAAAATCTGATATTTTTCAGTTTGCGGCAAAGAAATGTAATTTCAGAAATTAAAGGTCTAAATAAACAACAATGCCAATTTGTTGAACAACTGGCAAAATTGCGACAACCATTAGCAATAGATGAAAAATTCAAATTAGCTATCCAGTTTCAAACTTTACTTGAAAAGCAAATGGCACAACGTTTTTGTCTGGCAATGTTGTCTGATTATCCAGAAGGGTTTCAGGAAATAAAAGAGAATTTTTTTGCAGATAATGAATTCGAGCAGAACAGAGTGCTGGCATTGCTTGCTGAACAGGATGAAAATATAGTAGATGCTGAATTTTTTTGGCGACAATGCATAAAAAATCTTACAGAGAATAATATTGATGATTATCTGAGGATCGCCCTGATTTTGCGTCACCTCGCAAGTATACTGCCAGAGTCGGAGCGTACAGAGTGCCTGATTGAAAGTTTGCAATACGATGCTGATGATCGGGAGACTATTGTTCTGATTCTAAATTATTTTCATCAGAAACTGCATCCTGATGAAAATCAACAGTTCTTTATAGAGCAGGCTGTCAAGCGATTTTCTGAAGATATTGAAATTCTGGAGATTGCCACGCGGATTTCAATTCAGATTAGTAACCAGGGCAAAGCATTAGAATATGCTGAAAAAATCCTGACAATAGATGCTTTGAACAGTTTTGCAAAACAGGTGATAGTGACTGGATATGTGGAACGAGCGAGAAACTGTCTGCAAAACAAAGATTTTGAGTGTGCCAATCAAGCTGTTCAACAAATAAAAGCAATAAATCTTAATAAATCTCAATTGCTACAATTTCAACTATTGGAGGCTTTTTTATGCTTCATTGAGCAAGATAAGCAACAGGGGTTGGAAAACATCGCCCAAGCATTTGCATGTCGACTACCTGATTCGGTCAATGCACATTTTCTGGCCTCAATGGAAGCCCAGCTTGCTGGATTGCCGGTAGCTACAATTTTAAAAGTATTGCCTCCAATCAAAGACCATTTGCTAACCCCCACATCATTTGAGCAGTTAATCAAGACAATTTCCAGTTATCTTAAGGATAAAAATAATAATCCCAAGTTGTATAAAAGCCTGGAGAAGATCAAGGTATCACTGAAGCAATCATTGCAGCAATTATATTTTGATGAGTATCAGTTATTAGCATTTTGTGAAATATTGGCTGGAGTCAAGCATTTTGATTTATTGAGTTATAGTTCTAAATTAGCACTAAAAAAGTATCCTAGACCCGTGTGGGGATATTATTCAGCCGTTGCGGAAACTGATAATAACCCTGAGCAATGCACAATTCAGCAATACCTGGCTTTAAAATCAGATCTGGCAAATGCCCGAAAGCAACGGGATTACCATACCACAATGATGCTTGAACAATACCTGGATAACTATCTTCAAACACATCCACAACAAAATCTGGATATGATCGAAGATGCATTGAAAGTTAATGAAGCCGATCTCCAGAAAGATGTTGACGGGCCAATGGAACAGCTTTTTGGGGAAATTCCAGATCATGAATTTTCTTTAATCAATGAGGAAATGGATAAACTGGCTAAAAAAATTTCCCCGGAACAATTGGTCGAGCTGCTATGTCCGAAACATGACCATAGCTCAATTGTAACAGCCATGATGAATGAACCAGATTTATATACTGCCATGCTGGTTCTGAAAGCAGCAGATAAAATGGATATTAAAATAAATGTGACAATTAATGATGTGCTAGATTGTTTTGGTACCAAGAAAAAATAATAGTTTACCGGAAGCAACGAAAAACCGTAAATGAATACACCCTATGATATTTTGGAGGTCTCCATTGACGCAAGTGACGCAGAAATCAAACAGGCATATTTGCGGCAAATAAAGAAACATCCGCCGGATCAAGAACCTGATCAATTTCGCTTGATTCATGATGCCTATTTAGCCATCAAGGACAAAAAATGCCGGCTCAGTTATGAATTGTTCACGTTACCAATAGCAGACTTTGATGAACTGCTAGATCAGGCGTTAAATACCGACCGCCCATTAAAAATTACTGTCAGGCAATTTAAGGAACTTCTTCAGGCAAATGTTGATGAACCGGCGACACCGACTGCTTTTACTGGACTTGAAAAATAAATGAATAACGATTCTCCTGAAAATGATTTGCTAACGGAATTCGAAAATTACCTGAAGCAGACTCATTTAGAAACATTGCCGATGGGTGGACAGCCAGACCTGAAAACTGTTCTGGCAGAAATTTCAGCACTAAAAACCGAAGTCAAGGCAGAATCAAGGCAGTATAAAAACTCCCTTGATAGTCTTGATTCAGCTCTGAAAAATTTACAGGAAGATAACAGGGTGCTGGCTGAGCAATTGGCACAATCCAAACTCCGGTTGGAAACGGAACAGCATAAAATAATGAGAACCATGCTACTGGAAATGCTGGAGTTATATGACCGCTTGAGTGATGGAATGGCGATTTTAAAAAAGTATCATCCGGTCAAAACATTATTCAAAAGTTCCAGGAAAAAAGATATTCGAGTCATCAATCGTTTTAAGGAAGGGCAGGGAATTACCATCAGACGCTTGGAACAATTATTGTGGCAATATAAAGTCAGACCCATTGAATGTGTTGGCAAACTTTTTGACCCTGAAAAAATGCACGCAGTAGCAACAGCATTTGATTCAACCAAGGACAATGGCAAGGTGCTTGAGGAACTGCGCAAGGGATTTTTATTACGGGATCAGGTGCTTCGGCTGGCAGAAGTTAAAGTGAACAAAATTACGGAATCAACAGAATGAGCGAAACAATTATTGGTATTGACCTTGGTACAACCAATTCGGAAGTGGCCATTGTTGAACAAGGTAAAGTTAAAATCATTGAACACAATGGCCAAAAGATTCTGCCTTCATTTGTTGGCATTGATCAGGATGACAAGGTGATCGTAGGTGAGCAGGCCAGAAAGCAATATTTACTGTATCCGGAGCGTACTGTTAAATCCATAAAAAGATTAATGGGCCAGGATGCCCAGGTTAATTTGGCAGGCAAATCTTTTACTCCTCAGGAAATTTCAGCCATCATTTTAAAAACCCTAAAGCAAACTGCCGAACAATATTTAGGGAAATCAGTCAGTAAAGCGGTGATTACCGTTCCCGCCTATTTTTCTGATGCCCAGCGACAGGCAACCCGCGAAGCAGGTGAAATTGCAGGTCTCGAAGTGCTTAGAATGATAAATGAACCTACTGCGGCAGCACTGAGTTATGGTGCAGCGCAGGACCAGGCAAAAAAAATGCTAGTTTATGATCTTGGAGGAGGCACTTTTGATGTTTCCGTTGTTAATGTTGAATCCGGCGTAGTTGAAGTATTATCCAGCCACGGGGACAATTATTTAGGCGGGGACGATTTTGATCAGCAGATTATTAATTTTTTACTGGATCACATAAAAAACACCTATCAGATAGATGCTAGTTCCGATATTAAAGCAATGGCGCGCATAGCCCGCACAGCAGAGAACGCAAAACTGGCGCTCTCAAACCAGCCTTTTGTACAAATACAAGAAGAATATTTGCTGGAACTGCAAGGATCACCTATTCATTTGTCTGTGGAACTTTCAAGACATGAATATGAAGATATGATCGAAGAATATATTAATGCTACTTTGGATGCGGTTCATATCGCATTAAAAGGGGCAAAAACTGCTTCTTCAGGCATTGACGAAATTATTCTGGTCGGCGGTTCTACTCGAACGCCATGTATTCGAGAACGTTTGTTTAATGAATTTGGGTTTGAACCTCATGCTGAAGTTGATCCTGATTTATGTGTTTCCATGGGAGCAGCAATCCAGGCAGCAATGATAGCTGGCGAAAAAGTTGATACCGTTCTGGTGGATGTAACCCCATATACCTATGGAACCAGTGCTTTGGGTATTTTAAATGGGGAGTCATATCCTTTTACTTTTGTTCCGGTAATTCATAAAAACAGTACTTTGCCGATTAGTAAAACTGAAGCATTTACTACCAGCTATGATGGCCAGGAGTTTGTGGATATCAATATTTATCAGGGTGAACAACCGGATGCCTTAAATAATACTAAAATTGGTGATTTTCAGGTAACCGGACTGAAAGATGTAAAAGCAGGTAATGTTATTACGTTAACGCTGGAATTGGATCTCAATGGCATTTTGCATGTTTCCGCTCGGGAAAAATACAGTGGAATGGAAAAATCCATAACCATAAAAAATGCCTTGTCTCACTTCGAAGGTGAAAAGCTGGAGAAAGCCAAGCAACGCGTTACATCCATGTTCGGTCAGATGGACACCAGACTTTTTGATGAGGACAAGTCAGAGCCTGAACAAGCTGACACTCCGGAAATCAAACAGGCACGCGAATTAATCAACAAGGCAGAGAAATTATTGGATCAGGTATCCAGTGAAGATAAGGAAGATATCAGTGAACTTGTTAAAACCATAAATAATCTGATTGAGTCAGGGGATCTTCAGGGACTTGATAAACCAACTATGCAATTAAGCGATATTATCTATTATCTGGAATCCTGATGGAACGCTGTCCGGTTTGTCAGGCACGTATCAGAAACGGAACAAACTGTCCAAGATGTAAAACTGATTTAAAAACAGTTATACAAAGCGAAAAAATTGCACAACAATGGCTAGTAAAAACTATTCATTATTTACAGAACAATGAAATAGAGCCAGCGATTAAAGCATTGGAAAATTCATTGTGGCTAAACAAAACACCACTTGGGTTGTCAGTAAGACAATTTTTGATTCAGCAGCAAATCAGGAAGATTTTGAAACTTTTGGAACAAAAAAACTTGTCAGCAGCAAAAAATCAGATTTACCTCAGTCGCTGGTTATTTCCTTATAGTCCACAACTGAAACAACTTAGAAACTTTGTAACTATTCAGCCAAAAAAATGAAAAAAGGACTTGACAAGATTTTCCCGAAGTTTTTGAAATTTTAGGAGTATTTGCAAAACCGGACTGAAAGTATCATAACAGGCGATATGA
>JALXCS010000119.1 GCA_026990815.1 Methylomonas sp.
CTGTAAAAGTAAATGGAATTCCAGTGTGGCCGATTTTAAGAACCCCTTATGTCGTTGCCTATAGATCTATGAAATCTTCTAAAAATTTGAAAATAGTTTTATAAATCACAGAAAACATCAAATCTTCTTCTATTCCTTTGGTGTTATTTGATAAAGAAGGAACTATTTCGCCTAAAAGATAAAAATCAGGCATAGTTTGAATAACCCGTTCTTTTAGTAAATCTCCTTCAACTATCAACCTTGTAAGTTCTTTTACAATTATGGGTTTTGTTATTTTCTCATAGTGTGCATTTGGTGCAAGGTCAAAAGATAAAGCTTCAGCCGTTGTTAGGGCTTTGGCGTGTAGTAGTAAGTCAGCAGGGAAAATATAGCCAAACTTAACTCCTGCATCTATCATTTTAATATATACTTTAGTAATAGAAACATCTTTTAATTTACTCGAATAGAAACTATTTGCCAGTTCTTCAAATACTTTAAAAAACGCATCCTCATTCGCATTGTTAAGTTCTTTACATTGTTTCCTAAAATGATAAAATGCTTTTTTAACATCATTATTTACAACAGCTAACCAATATAGTACAAACCTGTTTCTTTCTTCTTTTGTTAGTTCACCATACATTCCAAAATCAAGCAATACAATTTTTCCATCCTCTCTAAAGAAAATATTACCTGGATGTAAATCTGCGTGAAATAGTCCATCAGAGATAAACATTTTTAATTCCATTTCAGCAAGTCGAACATTTAGTTTTTCTTTTTCAAGTTTTGATAAAACCTGAATGGCATCTATTAGCCTTAACCCTTCTACACGTTCCATTGTTAAGACTTTATCTGTGCTTAATGACCAAAATACTTTTGGAATAATTATATCGTCCCAGTTTTTGAAATTAGCGGCGAAACGCTCAATAGTTTGCCCTTCATTAAGATAGTCTAATTCTTGAAGTGTATATCTTTTAAATTCAGAAAATCCATTGATCAAGTTCATTTTCTCAACCCTTTTGGGTAAGAATAGTTTCAAAAAGGATAATAAATTTTCAATTCGTTTTAAATCGTTCGTTACTTTGTTTTTAACCCCTTTTCTTTGGACTTTAACTGCAACTTCTTTTCCTTTCTTAGTTATCGCAAAATGAACTTGAGCTAATGAAGCTGCTGCAATTGGCTCTTCATCAAATGATAAAAAAGCTTCTTCTAAAGGTTTGTTTATTTCGGTTTCAACGATATTTTTTAATTCATTATAGTCAAAAGGTGGAACATTTTCTTGTAATTGTTGAAGAACATTAATATACTGAATTGGTAATATTTCTGTACGAGTACTCAATATTTGACCAATTTTTACAAAAACAGGTCCTAATTTTAGAATATCTAATACTAATTTCTCGGGAATATTAGATTTTTGTCTTTCGCTTTGGCTTAGTTTAGAAAACTTTCTAAATCTTCTAAATTGTTTTATGCCTATATATAATATTTTCCAACTTTTATTCATATATCAGTTTTCTGTCTTTTGCAATGACGCACAATAACTTAATAACTCAATAACCTAATAACTCGGTAATCCGCCACTCCATTACTCCAAATCATTTACAATTCGTTGATAACTTTTTGCAATTTTATTCCTATTTCCGTAGCAACACCATTTAATTCATCGTTGCCGACAGCAATCATCGACTGTAGGGGATTAATTGCGGATACCTCAACCTTGCCGTTATCCTTTTCCTGAACAATAACATTACAGGGCAACATAGTACCTATTTTTTCTTCGGCCTGTAATGCTTTGTAGGCAAAGGGTGGATTGCAGGCGCCCAAAATCTGGTAACGCCGGAAGTCCACATCCAGTTTCTTTTTTAACGTAGCCTTGACGTCGATTTCGGTTAAGACGCCAAAACCTTCGTTTTTCAATTCTTCCGTTACTTTTTGCACGGCATCGTCAAATGGGTAATCTACAATTTTTGTGAAGTAATAACTCATTATGACTTCCTCCTCTTTTT
>JALXCS010000120.1 GCA_026990815.1 Methylomonas sp.
TCAGTCAATATGGTGCTGTCCATTGCTAACTTACATCATAATGTAGCTATACCCCAAGTAGTATGCTAGGTAGTTTTTCCCAGGTATTTCTGAAATATTGATCAGCTCTTTTTGAGCTTGTTGAAATTTGATCTTTTGACATGCTGTCCAAAATAGTGAATGCTTGAGTTACATTTTTGGGGATTTCATCAGCCAATATTTCCAGATCTTTTAAATGAAATTCAGAATGGCGTAAATCAAAAGAGATGAAATTATTCGTAAAATCTTCAAATTCGGAAGAATAAAAAGGAAGGCTTAGTTTTTCTGATATTCGTCGTAATTGAGATTCTGGATCAGCGATGACTTGATCATAGTTTACAACGATTCTATGTTGCTTTTCTGTTTCAACAAAGCAGGAAACTATGTGATATAGCCAGAGACAATAGCTTTTTTTTAATTCAAAGCCGTCTCTTTTTTGCAAGGAAAGGGCGGTACTTATTGGATTTCTAATAGCAATGACATAGTAAATATCAAGATCTAAAAATGAAAACACCTCTTTCCAAAATGGTAAAAGAATAGAAAATCGGGGGTCTTTTATCCCAAAAACGTTTGTATTGGCTATTTTTTTTCTTAAAAGTTCAGTTGCACGTATTTTTAATGGAGCTAAAGAGTAGTCATTAAATTCTTTTTGAAAAATTGGGTGTATAGTGTGCCATACTCTTCCTTGTAATACGTCTAATATTTCTTCATTTAAGGAGAAAAAATCCATATCTTCCCAAAAACCTTTGTCATTAACGTTTTGAACTGCGGGCATGAGATTATCTCCCAGTTCAACCCCGAGCACTTTTAATGAACGGGCAATAACACTGGTACCGCTTCGATGCATCCCTAAAACGACAATAATACGTTTTTGTTTGTTGTGTTTGTGGACCATTAAAATTTTTTGAAAAATTAGAGTATGTATTATTCGAAGAGCAAAATAAATTCAGGCATTCTTTTTTTCTGACGAGGAATGTTTAGTCTCAATGGGATTAAGCATTTGAATAGAAGGTTTACATTGAAAATCAACTATTGCAGTTGCATAATTAGTTGTAGTGGGTAAAACCCTGAACATGTGAAAATCAAGAATACGATGCAGATAGGTTTCTTCGCCATTAATAACTCCAGTAACGCCGGCATTAAGAAAGTAATCACCAGAATTCAGGCTACAAATAAACTCAAATCCAACCTCAATTATTGAGTTTTGATTCACGTTGGAAATTCCTTTGTTTGTGTGTGGGGCGGAAATTGATCCCCCTAATTCTAAACCGGAGACTGTTTTTATCAACATTCCAAAACGGACAAAATGAGCATCCTTTTTAAATCTGACCTTATAGCGGTAACGATATTTTTCTCCCCGTTTAAGACAATTTACCTTATCTTCAGATAGAGTTAGGATTTCAGGAGACTCAATATAAGCCCCTAATGACTCATAAGAAATAGTGCTTTGTGGCTTGAGGTTTGGATCATAAAATTCTTCAAGATTATTGTTTTTATCAGCGGGTTTTCCAACGGGGCTGACAAAGTTATCTGGAAATTTTTCTACTTCGGTTTCAGAGAGAAAATTTAGGAGAATTTCCTGGCGAACTATAGACCGATTTTCTTCAGGGGCATAAAGTAATTTTTGGTATTTGCCAAAAATATTTTTTGGAGTACCCATGGCCAACATTTCACCTTTATCAAGTAAAATTGCGCGATCACAAAGTTCTACAATTGTACTACCAGAATGTGAGACAAAAAGAATAGTTGTTCCCTTTGCTTTGAGCGATTCAATACGAGAAAAGCATTTTCTTTGAAACAACTCGTCACCAACCGAGAGAGCTTCATCAACAATTAGTATCCGGGGGTCAACATTAATTGCAACAGCAAAAGCTAATCTCATTATCATGCCGCTGGAATAGGTGTTGATTGGTTGATTTATAAAATCACCAATGTCAGCGAAATCAATAATGTCGTCAAAACGATTTCCAATTTCTTCCTTACTTAATCCAAGGATAGCTGCATTCATGTAGACATTTTCTGAGCCAGTGAATTCATGATTAAAGCCGGAACCCAGTTCAAGTAGAGCAGCAATGCGGCCATTTGTTTTGATTGATCCTGAAGTCAGTGCTAAAGTGCCACAGATAATTTGAAGTAATGTAGATTTACCAGAACCATTATGACCTACGATTCCTACTGTCTCGCCTCTTTTAATATCAAAAGATATGTTTTTTAACGCCCAGAACTCTTGAAAATATCGGATTGGAGCTTGCTTGAATAATTGCTGTAATGATGGGAAAACAAACTGTTTTAGCCGGTCCCTTGGGTGTGGGTAGATATGATAACATTTGCTCAAGTTTTGAACTTGGATAGCAGTATCGTCAGAGAACATCTGAAAAGCCTTTTCTGGTTTTTTGAAACCAGAAGTACCCGAGCCAGGTAACTGCTAGTGAAATGAGAAGATAAATCCCTAGGCCAGACCAATTTGGAATATGTCCAAAAATTAGTACTTTTCTCGCTTGTTCAATGATAAAAGTCAATGGATTAGCCAAAATTACAGGGCGATATTCTTTTGGTAGGGCTGACAATGGGAAGAAAACAGGAGCTAAGAAAAGCAAAATGGTGGTTAGAACTCCTATGACTTGGCTGATATCTCTTAAATAGACGCCAAGAGAGGCAAGTATCCATGCAAAACCTAGAATTAGGATACTAAGGGGGAGTAAAACAATTGGAATTAAGAGTACAGTCCAGAACAGCCCATCATTCAATATTATTGAAGCAAACAATAAAACAATAACGCTAACGGATGTATGAAAAAGGGCGGACAGTAAACTCACGACAGGTAAAATTTCAAGTGGAAAAATAACCTTTTTGACATAATTGACGTTGGTTAATATGAGGTTGGGGGCGCGAATAAGGACTTCAGCAAGTAAGCCATGTACAATCATGCCTACAAATAAAACTAACGCGAAAGCTGGTTTGTTGCTTCCAATATCAACATTCCATTTTGTCTGAAATACTACGGAAAAAACAAAGGTATAAACTCCCAACATTAGCACGGGGTTAATGAATGACCAGAAGATCCCTATTATTGACCCCCTGTATCTTCCAATGACTTCGCGCCAAACCATCTGCATGATCAGTTGACGATTTATGCAAAGACTATTAAGAAGTGAAAATAAAGAGGTTGGCTTTGCTAGCTGGGGATTCAAGAAAACACCTCTGAATCTGAAAGTAACGAGCCAAGTTTATCTTTAGCTGATATTAATGGTTGCACCTCTAAAGGCCATTTGATATCAATTTCAGGGTCATCCCAAGCGATACATCTTTCAAATTCTGGAGCATAATAGTCAGATGTTTTATAAAGAAAGTCTGCAGAGTCACTTAAAACAACAAAGCCATGGGCAAATCCTATTGGAATCCACAATTGATGGTGATTATTTTCATTTAATTCAATTCCAACCCATTGTCCAAAAGTTGGTGAAGATCTTCGGATATCAACTGCGACATCAAAAACAGCGCCACGAACAACTCGGACTAATTTACCTTGGGGTTGCTCGATTTGGTAATGTAAACCTCGTAATACGCCTCTTGCAGAATGGCTGTGGTTATCCTGCACAAATTGAATATTTTGACCGATGATTTCGTTGAATTGTTTTTGATTAAAGCTTTCAAAAAAAAACCCTCGATTATCATTGTAAATTATTGGTTCAATAATAAAGACATCAGGAATACTGGTTTTGGTTGCTTTCATAAAATATCTAATTTTTCCGAAGTACTTTGATAATGGTTGTTTGGGGGGAATCGAAAAATTACTCTGTAGAAAGGTTTGTAATTGGTGAAAATTTTACATGTCATTTTATCTTTACATGCTCAAGTGAACAAGGAGTTTTGACTGGTTTGATGTTAGCTGAAACGGTCTGAATTTTAAAAGATATCTGTAACTACTCGCACATTAAAATTATGAGAAGGTGTAGGATATTGATTTATCAGGCTTCTGCAACAGGGATGTTGTCGCACAGCTTACAAGGATGTATCCAGGATCAATATCCTACACTTTTTCATTGGACGGGGTAAGTAGTTACAGATGTATTTTCGTTGTTCGATTAACTGAATATATTCTCAATCTAACGATTCGATTGAATTTTTCGAAAGATGGCTTCAGTTTTTTTGTAAATATATTTCTTCCAGAAAAGTATTTACGTGTAGTAATTTCTTAATTGTTCGATGTTTTTGGAAGTTTAATGCTATTCAATCATTTCTGTAGTATATCTATAAATCTTGATGGAATCTGACCAATAAGCCCTAGGAAGACCTGCCTTTAATTTAAGGTGAGCCAGAAAATCTTCGGGATCAGTTAAAGATTCCCAAACTGAGGGGAGGAAGGTTCCTCTTCTGCCTTTATCTTCTATAATCAGGCCATCAATACCGGGGCGTAATTGGGCAATCAGGTCTTGTTCTGAAGTAAAGGTTATGGGTTTTGCTAGGCTTAGAATGGAGATATGAATAGCCAAATCTTCCAGTTCATTTTGTTGTACGGGGGGGAAGCGGGGATCGTTGAAGGCAGCAGCAAACGCATTTTGCGTAACATCTTCAAGTAGCGGACGTATGGCTTCCAGGGTGCCAATGCAGCCCCGTAATTGTTTATGTTTTTCAAGAGTAACGAAAGTTGCACGCAGTTCGGAAAATTTTTCTGGAAATTGGGAAAGATCAGGCGAAATGGGTCTGCCTGTTTCCAGTCCGAATTCAATAGATGCTTTGGCCCAGTCTAGTAAAATCTTACGTTCTTTTTCGTTATACTCATTGCTCAATGATGTATGCTCCATAACCAACCACCCTGTTTTTATCTCCAGCAGTATCGCCAGAGTTTCTTAAATCGATTGTTTTAATCTGAAGCGATTTTTTTCTGGCAAGAGCCAGTAGACCGCTAACCGGAACTCTTCCGCAGGCAGAATCATAATCCAGCGCTTCATATTGTAAGGCTTCAATAAGCTTGCTGGTTTCAAGGTCTTTTTGTTTAGCCGTTAGATAGTCGTGATAGTGACTTAAATCCGAGCTAATCGCAATCAAGGTTTCTGGTCCTCCCCATAGCATTTCCAGTGCTGTACTGATCTGCTCAGAACTGGCTTCACCAGCTACGATTGGAACGATTGAAAAATCATCCAGTACAGTTTGCAGAAAAGGCAACTGGACTTCCAGGCAGTGTTCATCCCGATGCGCCTGTTCAATATATTCTACGAAAGGCAAGCGTACTAACTTATTGACTGCTTCGACCTCTACAGGTACTTTTCCTAATGGGGTGATGAAAGCATCGGCATTACTGACGGCCAAGCCATAAAATGCAACGCGATGAGATGGACCCATCAAAACAACCCGATGGATAGTCTTGCTAGCTGGTTTTAATCGAGCATAAGCGGTAGCGGCAATTTCTCCCGAATAGATAAGGCCGGCATGTGGAACAATAATGGCTTTTGGAACCGGTTTGGAATCAGGTTCAGCCATTTCCAACATTCGGTTAATTAATTGTTGAAGTTGTAACGGGTCTGCGGGGTAAAAAGTACCCGCAACGGCTGGTTGTCTATTCATGATCGAATTTTTTGAATGAAAATGAGTATATAGTGTCATCAATAGTGGTAAATACTTAGACTTACGACAAGAAATAATGTTGAAATGTTCCATGATATTTTCACTTGTCAGTTTGTAAAAACCTGAACCAGGAGGCCTACGATGCATCAACTACTTTCTGAAGATACTGTAGTAACAAAATATTGGCATAAATTATCTGATGGTCGCGTTCAATGTGATTTGTGCCCCAGGTTCTGCAAGTTACATGAAGATCAGCGTGGTTTGTGTTTTATTCGGCAAAATCTGAATAACCAGATTGTGATGACTAGTTATGGTCGCTCCAGTGGTTTCGCAGTCGATCCGGTAGAAAAAAAGCCCTTAAATCATTTTTATCCTGGCACGCCAGTGTTTTCCTTTGGCACGGCAGGGTGTAATCTGGCTTGTAAATTTTGCCAAAACTGGGATATTAGCAAATCCAGGGAAATGGATGCACTGATGAGTAAGGCATATCCACAAGACATAGCAAAAGCAGCTCTAGAGACTGGCTGCAAGAGTGTTGCATATACTTATAATGATCCGGTGATTTTCCATGAATATGCCATTGATACTGCAATGGCATGTCGAGAGCTGGGGTTAAAATCTATCTCAGTTTCAGCAGGATATGTTTGCCCTGAACCCAGGGAAGATTTTTATAAGGTTATGGATGCTGCAAATATTGATTTGAAAGCTTTTTCTGAGCGGTTTTATCACAAAATTACCGGTAGTCATCTGCAACCGGTTTTAGAGACTTTAAAATATATCAAGCATGAAACTTCTGTTTGGTTAGAAATAACAACCTTGATTATTCCGGGAGAAAATGATTCTGAAGCAGAGATACAGGAAATGACGCAGTGGATAGTCGAAAATCTTGGGCCAGACGTGCCCCTTCACTTTTCAGCATTTCATCCGGACTGGAAAATGATGGATAAACCTCCAACTCCGATAGAGTCTCTATTAATAGCTCGGAATATCGCTATTAAAAATGGCGTGCGCTATGCTTATGTAGGAAATGTTCACAACAAGGAAGCGGATAGCACTTATTGTCATCATTGTGGGGAATTAATTATTGGTCGAGATTGGTATGAATTATCAGAATGGAGATTAGATGAGAAAGGTTGTTGTTTGGTTTGTGGAACGCCATGTGCTGGGCACTTTGATGCCAAGCCGGGAAATTGGGGCAGAAAACAGATGGCGGTTAAATTTTAACCTGATTACCAATAAGCTTCAGCCAATTTCAACAGTCGCGCTGGCATGGGTGGTGTTTGAACTGCCGCATGCGTCAATCGCCGCACTAATTTATCCAG
>JALXCS010000121.1 GCA_026990815.1 Methylomonas sp.
ATCAATACAATACGTCATCTAGTTTATGTGCATTCTTGATCGCGAATAGTATATTATACCGGTCGGGTTATTTGATACCGAACTTCCATTTGCGTTTGACCATCAGATTTTTATAGACTCCAAGCCATCTTATTACTGTTTTGCCAACGAAACCAGGAATATGACCGGTGAAGAAGTGTTTGCCCAATTTGCACCGCCTGAAGACTAATTCAATAACAGCAGGCAACAAAATATAAGGAGAACGTTTATGCAACTCAGCAGAAACACTAGCGCTTTTATTTTAGGTATTTTTTTATTTTTCGGGTTATCGGCTTTGGGGTATTTGCTGGCTAATGCCGCGATTAAAATTAAGGAGTACGAACGCACTGTCGTGGTAAAAGGATTGTCTGAACGCGAATATGATGCCGATATTGTAATCTGGCCAATCAAGTTTACTTTATCGGGGAATAACCTGGAAAACCTATATCGTGAAATTGAAAATAACACCCTAAAGACCAAATCCTTCCTTGTTAAGCGCGGCATACCTGCTGAGGATATAAGCTTTGCCTCACCACAAATTATTGATAAATTTGCTCAGCAATATAGCGGCGACAAACCTGAGTTCCGTTACACCGGCTTTCAAACTTTAACGGTTTATTCCAAGAATATTAAAGCTGTCAGATCAGTCATGGGGTCATTATCCGAGCTGGGTAAACAAGGCATTATCTTTACGGCGGATGACTACAACTCCCGGACTGAATATATCTTTAATCGCCTGAATGAAATCAAACCCGTCATGATTGAAGAAGCGACCAAAAACGCCCGAGAAGTGGCCGAAAAATTTGCATCTGATTCAAAAAGCAAATTAGGAAAAATAAAAAGAGCATCGCAAGGGCAATTTAGTATAAGAGCTCGAGATACTAACAACCCTCATATTAAGAAGGTCAGAGTCGTTTCCACAGTTGAATACTACTTGTCGGACTAACTATTGATTTAAAATAAACAAAAAGGAAATTAATATGAATGACAATAAAACAGATTATGGCCCATTAGCAGAACTGATTGGCGTCTGGCAAGGGGACAAGGGCTTGGATATTGCACCAGAGCCCGATAGCACTGAACACAACCCTTATTATGAGACCATCACCTTTACCGGCATTGGTGATGTTACCAATGCTGAATCGCAAGTTTTGATGGCGGTACATTATCGGCAAATAGTTTGTCGCAAATCGAACGACAAAGTTTTTCACGATGAAACAGGCTATTGGATGTGGGATGCAGACTCAAATATTATCATGCATTCTTTAACTATTCCCCGCGCCGTCAGTGTTCTTGCTGGAGGTGTGTACAATGATAGCGGCATTGAAAATGATAGTATTATTCTGGAAGTTACTGCGGATATTAATAGTCAAGACTGGCAAATTATTCAGTCCCCCTTTATGCGGGATAATGCCAAAACCACAGAATTTCGTCAGCGCATTAGTGTTGGAAATGACAAGCTTTCTTACTCGGAAACAACCATCGTTGAGATTTACGGGAAGGTATTTGAGCATACCGACCAAAATGAATTATTAAGACAGTGATTAGGGCAATTCAGTCACTCTTACAGATATTATTCTGGTGATTTCAAACGACTCATAATCATTTGAAATCACCAAGTTGTTTGACCTGATTCCCTGCAACCTCAAAATTGGAAAAAAGATACAACCAGAATCACCATTAATGCAGCTTATCAACCCACCTTTTAGCCAGGTCTCCAGCCGCATCACGCGCGCCTAACCCAAAGGCCAAAGCAAAAGCGATCGCAACAGCCCCTAGCGTAAGCACAAAAGCCGCATTTACAATGTCTTCAGCAATTCCCATTTCTCTAAGCCCCATTGCTGTGACAACTAACATAATAGCCACCTTTGCAACATGAGCTAACGGTGGAACCTTGCCTTTTCCTGAGGCTCTTGTAATGGTTTCAGAAGCAAGATTTGCCAACCAAAACCCAACAATAAGAATAACGCTGCCAAGCAGAATATTTGCACCAAAGCGAATTAAATAGCTGACTAACTCAGAAATCTGATGTAACCCTAATCGATTTGATGCTTCTACAAATGCAAACAGAAGAATAAAAAAAGCAACCAGACGTCCCGCAATAGAACTTGGAGTCGTGCTTTTTTCTTCAGATCTCCAGGGCATACCAAGCCGTTGCGGCAACGTATTAAAGCCAAAACCTGTCAAAATGTTAACAACCAATCCAGAAACCAATTTAGCAATAAACCAGGCTATCCCTAAAATCAATGCAGCTGCAATAATATTTGGAACCGCATTCAAAATAGCACTTAACATCTGAGTCGCGGGCTGTGAAATGGCTTCAATCTGTAACGCATTTAAAGCAGCAATTAAAGCTGGCAAAAAAACAAAAAAGAACACCAGCGTACCGATCAGTTTTGAAAGCGTCATATCTCCCGTTAAACCGGCCTTCACCCCTAAGTTATTTGCTCCCGAAACATCAAGAATATTGGTAACCAGATCCCTGAGAATTTTAGCAATCAACCAGCCAACAAAACCCAACACAAAAGCTCCAAAAATGTTTGGCAACATAGTCAACACTTTATTAACCATGTTTTGGACTGGACCGAGCAAGCCTTGAAGCTGGAAAGCGTCTAAAATAGCCGGTAAAAAAACCAAAAACACCAGCCAGAAAACAATATTTCCCATTGAAACTGTTAATCGCGCGCCTTCTGTCTCGCTAGGAAAACGCTCTATCAATTTGCTTTTTTCGAACAATTTAGTAATTGAAATTTTCCCTAGCAAGGCCAGCACCCAAGCCAATAAAGTCAGCCCTATCCCGCCAAAAAAACTTGGCAAATAGGAAAAGACACGAGTCGTTAAAGCTTGCAATGGTTCGGAGACCATTTTCAAATCAAGGGCATCAAAAAAAGCAATAAAAACCAGTGCCAGCATCAAATAGTATATGAGCTTGCTCCCTAATGTTTCTACATCCCAGTCATTCCCTGCGTATAACTTTAAACGCTTATTGAGGTTTAGCAGCCGCATTCCTCTTTGTACTAAAAACCTCAGCAACAATGCCAGGAACCATCCAATAATTAAAATTACAAAGGCGCCAATGATTTTTGTTGCCTTATCACCCAATATCCCGACCAATGGCGCCAAAAATTGAGCTACCACTTCATTCCAAAGTTGAATTTTTTCTTGCATGACACACCTCCAGTTTTTCTTTCATTTAACGAGTAAAGCCATGAAAGTTAAAAAACCCTATGGACATTAGACATTAGTTGATAAAAAATTAACCTTCAGGCTATTTTTCACATCCTCATAAAAAAAGATATGATGGTATATTATGTCTTTTCAAGCCTTACAGCAAAATAAACATCTGAAAATGTAGTTAGTCGAATCTGCTATTCCAATGCAGATAGCAGGAGGCAAGATATTAGTTTCACAGTGATTACAGAAAATTCTCAGCTTAATAAGTTTTAATCATATAAGGTATATTTTTTTGTGCTTTTTGATTTTATGCAAACTTATTAGATCATTACACATTTTTTCAACTGGAAAAGTGCGTTAAACTCGTCACTCTTAAAATAACTTATAGTTAAGGGGGACATTATGAAAAATCATATACTTGCGGGTCCCATTTTGCGAAAGGTGAGCTCTAATATAGTTTGTGTATGGCTCGCTACCGATCGTCAACTTAATTTATCCCTAACAATAATGAAGGATGGCAAACCTATTGGTGTTAGTAAAAATAAGGAAATTCAAATAAATCAATGCCGGCTGGGTAAACACCTCTTTATTTACCTTTTGCAAGCCAGTCCTATTGGCGAAAATAGCTCGTTCCCTCTGGATACTTTTTTTACCTATCAAATTGAGATAGACAATAAAAAACTGGACTTAAAAGCTTTAAATTTGACCTATGCAGGCGAGACAAACCCAAGCTTTTTCATACCAAGCCAGATCAAAAATCTATTGCACGGGAGTTGCCGTAAACCCCATGGAAATTCAACAGATACATTAGGATCAGGCGATGCAATAATAGAAACGGCCTATAAAGATATGGTAAAGCGCCCGGCTTTACTATTACTTACAGGTGATCAAATCTATGCTGACGATATCTCAGATTCCTTGTTTGCATTATTTAAAGATAAAGCCGTAACTTTACTTGGTTACCAAGAATTATTGCCATGGGAAACCTTGCCAAAATCACGCTATACACTTTTTAAGCAGTATATTAACCGTCTATTCAAAAAAAACACGCCCCCTGAAATTCTTCAACAACAATTATTTGATCCGTCCCGGTTAGCACATCGAAAACACATTGCAAAAAAACAAGCTGGTTTCAGTTCAACAGAAAGTGACAATCATTTGTTTACCTTTGGCGAGTTTGCAGCGATGTACCTGTATGCGTTTGGTAATGCCGGCCAATGGTTACCTGATTTTCCCCTTGAACAAGATGATTCCAATAATATAGCACTAAAAAATTTTCATTCCGGTTTATCTAAGGTACGGCGTTTATTGGCTAACATTCCAACCTATATGATCTGTGATGACCATGATGTTACTGATGACTGGAATATTACTGGCTCCTGGTATGATAAGGTAAGAAATCTTACCTTGGGCAGGCGTGTGGTTGCCAATGCATTAGCAAGCTATTGGGCATTTCAGGCATGGGGAAATGCGCCGGAAAATTTTGATGATACCTTTATTCACTCTATAGCAGATTATTTTGCTATATCGCCTTCCGCCCCACCAAAACTTGCCGAACAATTCGATCTTACATGTGGAAATATCGTGGCTGGAGCTATTCTGTTCCAAGCAACCCACCGATAGTTGTAATTGATTCCCGCACTCAACGTCAACCGGATGGTGACTATTATCCCCCGCAACTACTGGATCGATATGCATTAGATTGGTTACGCACGGAATGGGCCAACCTGCTGGCAAAAAGAGAGCAGGACATTGACAATGGATTAGCAAGTGATTTTCACCCTTGCCCTATATTTGTGACAACCACCCCGGTAATGGGCTTTGCTCCAATTGAGGGCATACAACAATTTTTATTATGGATTGCCGGGGTAATTGAGGATAATCTAATCATCCGAATTTTTGAAAGCTGGTTTAATATCGAGGGTATAGTAACAGCAAAAATCATCTACAGTGCGGACGCTGAATCCTGGATTTCTAACAGGGAAGGTTTTGCAAATTTTCTAAATTGTATGCTCCATAGAATGAAAATTCATAAATGTGTATTTTTATCCGGTGATGTTCATTACTCGTTTTCCTCCAAAGCAAGTTTCCATAGCAATCACAGAACCTTGCAATGCTGGCAATTAACCAGCTCGGCATTATGCAATACACCCAGCGCAAAAAACAGGTTTGATGCTATAAACAAACTTGTAAATCAAAATAACGGTAAATTTTCCCACAAACAATATTCCTTAAACGCAACGAAACGCTGGCAATCAAAAGGTGAATATATCACTTTAGATACTGGTTTTTCACCGCAAAGGATAACACCAACATCTAATCTTGGTTTAGTAGAGTTTGATGATAATGGTCCGGTTACGCATTCTTTGCTTTATGATGCTGAAACCGTTGTAGTATATACTCTAAGACCTGATATTAAAGATGTTCCTCATTGAATGAACAACCCAATCAATTTGATCCATTTCTGTCATTGCAATACTGAGCTATTGGAAATATGCACCAACATCATTTACGAAATGACACCCTGTAAATGAGGTATTCTCAAACACGAAAGGTATAATACCTTTTCAGCAAACAATTTGAGCGACACCATTCATGGGCCAAGAAATAAACAATACCCAATATGATCACGAAGATAATGAACGCTTCCATAGAAACCTGAAGCAAGAAACAGAGTTCCTCGAAAAACTGATCAACGATCAGAAATGCTCGTCAGCTCCCCCCATGGCCGGTTTTGAAATCGAAGCATGGCTGGTTGACAATGACATGCGGCCGGCACCGGTCAATAGCGAATTTCTTGCCTCTTTTAATGACCCGATGGCCTTCCCTGAATTGGCAAAATTTAATATTGAACTCAACAGTCCACCCATGCCACTCGCTGGTAATGTATTCAGCCATCTGCTCAGCACTTTAAACTTAACCTGGGAAAAATCGGTCAATCATGCTGAAAGTATGAATATCCACTTATTGATGATTGGCACCTTGCCAACTCTCAAGCAAAGTGATTTGTGCCTTGATAATATGTCTGATCTAAACCGTTACCGTGCTCTCAATGAACAAATTCTAAATTCCCGAGGACAACCGATCCATCTCGATATTACTGGTTGTGAGCATCTTAAGTTCGATCACCATGATGTAATGCTTGAATCAGCAACCACATCTTTGCAAATTCACACTCAAATCCCTTTAGCTATAGCACACCATTATTACAATGCTTCGATTATCGCTTCCGCGGCGGTGGTTGCCATTAGCGCCAATGCACCTTATCTGTTCGGTAAAAATTTATGGCAGGAATCCAGAATTCCACTTTTTGAACAAGCGATTGAAACTGGTGGTTATGATGGCGCAGCACATGGGCCATTAAAACGAGTTAGTTTTGGCTCTGATTATGCCAGACAATCAATCATTGAATGCTTCAAAGAAAATCTGGAGCATTTCCCTATTCTATTACCAGAACATTTTGATTGTGAACCTGATCAGCTGGCCCATTTACGCTTACATAATGGCACAATCTGGCGATGGAACAGACCCTTAGTCGGCTTTGATGAGGACGGTATGCCACATGTCAGAATTGAACACCGCACCCCTGCTGCCGGTCCATCGACTATTGACAGCATTGCCCATGATGTCTTTTATTATAGCCTGGCCAAAAACATTTCTGACCAAATCATTTCTCAG
>JALXCS010000122.1 GCA_026990815.1 Methylomonas sp.
TATAATAGAATCTCGTAATTTTTTGTGAATTTTAGGCTGTCAAGTGTAAATATTTCACTGATAAAAAATTTTATTAGGAGTACGGTAAATGGTAAGTTTCCAATGGAGAAACACCATGTCAATACCATCAAATAACCTGGGGTTCAGAGAAGGCAATTTTTCTGGGTATGGCATACTGGGCCGTTGCGCTGTTGTCGATAAACTCTGTTATCAATCACCTTTTCAAGCCCGTACTATTGAAATAAAACCGGTTGGAGGTGGCAAGTTCTTTGCAGTACTTGACCCCAATAATTCAAAGACCGTTGATAACAACGGTGCTCGCAGACCTTCGTCAAACAATCTGAATTCCCCTGTGAATACTACCGCTTATCATTTTCAGGATGATTTTACGGGTATGACCACCTTCGGTATTGATGGAGCAATTCTCGAAATACCGAATGTCAGCATTAAACAAGGGGATATGCTTCGTTTCCGCTGGCAGTTTCTTGGCTACGATACAATTGCAGGCAATCTAAATGATTTTGCTCTTTTTGACGCTTGTCATGGTAATCAAGCAAATCCACCCAAGCCATGTTATCGCAAAGTACTTGCACATGCGCTGGATCTTTCTGGTACCGGGAATACCGGCTGGATTAACTGGACCTGGATACCTGATCATGATTTTACCGGTTTGCTTCGCTGGGTTGTTTCCAATGGAGTTGTTTCCGGTAATTCACCCACAGCAATTACAAGCAGTATGAAAGCGCGTCCATCGTCCTTGCTGATTGATATGATAAAAATTGAATCCGCATAACTCGCGGTGGAGGCCAAAATGTATTCCAGTGACTACTCACTCTTAAAATATACCTTGACATTTCTCTCTGTTTGTCCGCTCGTTGCATGCACAACACCTTCCATACAACCCAGCGATAATCCACGTACCATTTATGCCGAAGTCGTAGCATTGGACCAGCCAATCACCTATAACCGGTTTGGGTCGTTCAATCCTTATGGAATGATCTATGCGTTAAGACGCGATGTGGTTGATACTGAAACCTGTGACAGTTCAGGAAAACACTGTAAACCAATGAGTGACAAAACAAAACCGGGTCATGTTCGATTGCGTGATGACAAACGTCCGCGACCACTTATCTTGCGCGTTAATGAAGGTGATCGTTTACAGGTGAAATTTTATAACATGTTGCTGCCATATCAGCCAGATACCAGTAGTAAGGAAACTATGTCACGATTACCAACAAAAAAACTGGATTCAATCAGGTCGCTTGGGATTCATTATAAAAATCTTGGTAGTGAGACCGAGGCAGTGACGCTCACTGGTGAAGAAGTCGAATTTCATGCTGAAATAACGGGAGAAGCTGGAAATCCAGAACTCGCTGATGAAACAGCAAGAAACAAATATTGTGCTTGGAGCAAACAGAATAATAATCAAAAGGCTACCGAAGTTAATACCAATTGGCCGAGAAGCCGATGTGCGTCCATTACCATTTCGGGTATTGCAGCGGAGTCTGGAAATAACGCCACTGATTCCAACCTGCAGAATGGTTTAATACCAATTCCACCCGGTGAGAGTACTGTTTACCAGTGGTTCTTTCAAATTCCTGATAATCAACAAAACAGTACTCGCAGACAAACCTACCTTTTCTTTAGCCATGGCGCCCCTGCTGGCGGTGAAGGTAATGGAGGCAGTCTTGTGCACGGTTTGTTTGGCGCTGTTAATGTTGAACCCAAAGGTAGCCAATGGTATCGCAGTCAGGTAAACGCTGATCTATGGAATGCGGTGTGGCAGGAAAATGTGAATGGACAGCATCGACTAAACTATGATGCTAGGCTCGATAACGGTACACCCGCGCTCAATTTGCTCATGCCGCTTGGCAATAACCGGTTCGAGCTTGTCTATGGTGATTTAAATGCGATTATCAGGGAAAACAACAGCAGTTTTAGCAGTTCTGAAACAAATCCGGATCAAACACCGGCATTTCGTGAATTTACGGTAATTTTTCATGATGAGTTAAAAACTTTCTATGCCGATGAGTTCAAAGAGCTTGGCCAGGAATTTTCTTTAGCTGGAGTAGCCGATGGATTTGCAATTAATTACGGCGCCAGCGGTATGGGATCCTTGTTACTGGCAAACCGCAAAGGCATTGGTCCCTCGAAAGATTGTGTTGAATGCGCTTATGAGGAGTTCTTTCTGGAATCGTGGGTGAACGGTGATCCTGCATTGTTGCCGGATTATAGTGATGACCCATCCAATGTCCATCACTCCTATCTGAATGATCGAATCGTATTCCGTAATCTCCATGCTGGGCCGAAGGAAACCCATGTTTTTCATCTTCATGCACACCAATGGCTGGCTCAGGATAATCAGACCGGAACCTATCTTGATTCCCAAACTATTGCGCCACACCAGGGGTTCAGTTACCAAATCTATTACGGTGGTAGCGGAAACCGCAATGAAACACCGGGTGATTCAATTTTCCACTGCCATTTATATCCACATTTCGCGCAAGGAATGTGGGAATTGTGGCGTGTTCATGACGTCTTGGAAGATGGAAGCCGCCGTTTACCCGATGGTGAATTGGTCGCCAGCGATGGAACCAGTGGAACCAATCCTTTAACAGGTAAAATAGCGCCTTTGGCAAGCAATCCCGATAAACTTTCCGGAACGCCGATTCCTGCGGTCATTCCATTGCCCGAGCAGGCAATGCCGCCAAAACCAACCTATCTTGACGATGATATAACAGCAACGTTTGACGGATTTCCCGGATATCCGTTTTATATTGCTGGGGAACCTGGCCACCGCTCCCCCCAGGCACCTCTAGATATTCATGAATCAGCCGGTTTGGGCCGTCATATTATTCAGTGCCCAAAGGACAACTCAGGACGTTCATTTTGCCAACGAACGGTGTCTGGCATTGCACCTCAACAATTAAAAACTCTGTCTGGCAAACAAATTATCGAACATGCACTTAAAACAGCAGACTTTTCAGTTGAACTGGAACATGCTCAAATCAAACTATTGCCGGATGACGGTACCGAGCTTGAAAAGATCGCTATGAAATTTCATAGTCAGGGGGAAATCAGCAGCAAAACGCCTTTGGGAGGCAGCGCAAAACTTAGCGTCAATGATGCAGTTCCCATATCAGGGGCTCCCTATGCTGATCCCTGCCGTGGCTGGACCTTTGGCGAAAAGACATTCGGCAATCGTACGCGCCGCTATCATGTTTCCGCAATTGAAACGGATATGGTGGTCAACCATGCTGGCTGGCATGACCCCCAGGCTCGCATTAATGTACTTGATGAGGATGTTATAAAGTTTGAAAAACAGCGCACGGAAGATGCTGTGCCATTTTTCTTCCGCGCGCATTCGGGCGATTGCATCGAGTTTTATCACACCAATCGAACCGGCAAAGAGTTGGAAGTTGATGATTTTCAGGTCAAAACACCAACGGATATCATTGGTCAGCATATTCATCTGGTTAAATTTGACGTGACATCTTCTGATGGTTCAGGCAATGGTTTTAACTATGAGGATGGTACTTTTTCGCGCGGTGCAATTCTTGAGCGCATTCATGCGGCTAAGGGCAAAGCAGTCAATACTAATGGTGAGGAGATTATGCTACATGAGCCAGCCGCTGACCAGTATCAAACAACCATACAACGCTGGTATGCAGATCCATTGTTGGCGCAGAATAAGCAATGCCGAACATTGGCTGCTGAGGGAAAATCGGGCTGGAAGAAAAAACCAGCCTGTTTCGATCGGACCATTCGTACTGTGTTTACCCATGATCACTTTGCCCCATCATCCATACAACAACACGGATTTTACTCTGCGCTTCTGGTTGAACCAAAAAATGCTCAATTGCAACATCCCGACGGCTCTGACATGGATGCCGAAAATAATTTTACCAATTGCAAACCAGGTAAGGATCAGAATGGTGTATTCAAATCTTGTGCAGTAGGTACACAAGCCATGGTGATAGTCAATGATGATGGCAGTGAACGTAAAGGCGGCAAAAGCTACCGTGAATTTGCACTGGCAGTCGCTGATTTTGCATTGCTTTATGATAATAACAAAAATGCCTCAGTTAAAGGACTGAAGGATTATGACAAAATGTCTGTTACCAAACAAAATGACTTTGCCAGTCTGCATAAGCAGTTAAAGCATTGGCAAACAAAACACGGCTCTCCGATTGATCCGCCAAAACTGCCGGAAGCAATATCCAAGGATCACCATAATCCGTATCTGGTAAATTACAAACATGAACCGATTCCACTCAGAATTGGTTGCAATGATTATGAAGAGAATCCTTCCCGTTGTTCGTCCGAAAGTATCAAGCAACAGCGCTCTGGCGATCTAGGAGATATGGCATACGCTTTCAGTTCGATAAAACACGGGGATCCAGCCACTGAAATTTTTGCCGGCTATGAAGGCGAAAAAGTGCAACTACGTGTGATTCAAGGGGCGCAAGAAGTTCAGCATATGCTCAATATTCATGGTCAGCGCTGGCCACGTGAAATCAGCAATCCACAGTCACCACTGGTAGCTGCCCAGGAAATCGGTATCTCGGAACATTTTGAAATGAAGCTGGGGCTTGATAATGTATTCCGTGACGAACCATTTGTTGATTATCTGTACAATTTTGGATCAGTCGATGACTTGTGGAATGGAGCTTGGGGGTTAATTCGGTCATTTGGTGATTATCGTCAATGTGAGGACCATGAAACACCCACTGACAAGGAACAATGCGAGAAAGCGATCAACAATCTCGCTTGGTGCGAACAGGGAAAATCACTGGAAGAGTGCCTGAAGCCTTTGCCTGGTGTGGAACGAAACAGCAAAGGAGCAGTGCTTGTCGAAAATAAAGCTGACTTTATGCTTGATGGCGAAATGACCTGCCCCAAAGATCTTAATGATGGTCGTTTTGTAACATTTTTTATTGATGCAGTCGATGTGAGTCAATGGCTGGGTAAAGATATCTCCTATGCCAACAAACTCCATGATCCGGATTCACTTGCCTTTATTCTGCTTGATCGCAATGAATCTGAACAGTTTAAAAATCCGCGGCAGATATTGCAGGCTGACCCTGATAACCAGCGTAAAAACCTTCAGGAAATCATCAGTGCCTACAAAGCTAAAATCAAGTCGCAAATTAATTCTACAGACAGTATCGAACCGCTTGTGTTAAGAGCCAATGCCGGTGATTGTATTCAACTTGTTCTCTACAATCATCTTCCAGAAAAAATGGATGACACTATCGGTGATGCGCTTATGCCTAAAATTGTGCCGCTTAATGTAGAGCCAGATAGTGAAAACAAATCTGGTGATGTGATACCATCCTCCACTGTTTCCTTGCACCCACAATTACTTGCTCATAACGTAGCCAGTCAGGATGGCGCAATAATCGGTTTTAACAATGATGGTCAATTGGTTCAGCCAGCTCGGGAAAATAGTGTTCCAAGCGCTGTCTATTACTGGTACGCAGGAACAGTCGATCTAAAAAATAACAAACTGGTTGCAACACCTCGCGAACTTGGAGCGATCAACCTGGTATCGTTTGGCGATATTATCAATCATCCTGTGCATGGCCTGTTCGGTGCCTTGATTATCGAGCCGGAAAATGCCAGTTATCTCGATCCTGTTTCTGGACAACAATTACCCAGAGGTTCCGGCATACGTGCTGAAATTCATTATCAGGAATACGGCAGGAAAAAATCTTTTAAGGAATTTGTGGTTTTCTATCGGGACGGGTTGAACCTGCACTTTCGTAATGGAAATGACTCCTCAATTCCTATTCCGGATTGCACAGTGTGTGATGATTCATACGATCTGGGAGAAAAAGGCATCAATTACAACAGCGAACCATTCTGGTTGCGACTGGATCAAAAACCACAGTTAGCGCGAGACGATCATGGCGTGAACCACTGGTTTATCCCTGATTTGAATGCTGCTTATTTTCCACGCGATTTTTTTACCGAAGATAGCAAGACGGTTGCAACACCAAAATATACTGCAAATGAAGGTGATGAAGTCCGTTTCAGGGTTTTACAACCTTCCGGTCGGGCACGACAGCGAACCTTTCTGGTTTATGGTCATGATTTTCCAGATTTACTTCCTTATTTTGGTTCGCCTCATGCACCTTTAATCTCGGTTGGCAAAGCAATCACTGCAAGAATTGAAGCTGCTAATCCCGGGCACTGGCTATATCGTGATGGACCCGCTCAACTATGGTCCGGTGGCGCCTGGGGTATTTTCGATGTAAAACCAGCCAGAAATAACAAAAACCAATGAAACTGAAATCCGGGTGTGCTATTACTCTGCTACTGGTTTCATTAATGGCTGCCGGCAAGGATGAGTTGAGTATGCGCCTGTTAATCAATCATAAAGCCATCAATCCGGCTGGGCAAATTCAACTCGCCGATTCTGTGGATGCAATCAATATTGGTTTTCGGCTATCGAAAGACAAATCAAATATGAAACTGACAGGGCTGCGTCCTGCGGCCTGGATTCGCCGCAAAACTGAAAGTGATCCATCTTGCAGCCAGCTTGTTCATAACTATTTGGCAAAAGGCAAAACCGCCGCTGATGATATTCCCCTGAACGGATTTAATTTTGTTACCCTGAATGAGGATAATACAATTGCAGTGATGAACCCTCGCCTGGATCTGGCAACCTCCAATCTGGTCGCGCTGACTCGACTTAAAAGTCAAGTTGCCGACTGGACACTGTCAGCCAATGGGAAAGAACTATACTATCCACGCTCAAGAATACCCCGTTTGCCCATCAATGATCTGAAATTTTTCAGACAATAACGAACGCAAAGGAGCATGATGCTCATCGAGGTTGTCGAAGAAGCTCGAACAGGCCTGTTT
>JALXCS010000123.1:0-5840 GCA_026990815.1 Methylomonas sp.
ACGTCAAGCTGGCTCAACGCGGCTATCGGAAATATACGCCGTCACATTGTTAATGGAACTTACTGGTTGCTGTACTACTATTATACTCATGTTGAGTAGTGCTTGTTGCGTTGTATTTTCACTGTCCTGGTTGAAATGATTGCTTCTGTAATATCATTCGTTTCCGGAATCTTGATTCTCCAACAGTTTGAATATCTACCAGATTCTCGCTGGATTTTCCCACTAGTTTTTTTTGGATTATTTTCATTTTTGAAAAAATGGTGGCGAACCGGTTGTTTTTTAATCGGGTTTAGTTGGACATTTTGGATTGCTTATGATCATTTATCCAAACGATTGCCAGAAGAGCTGGCCCGAAAAGACATTCAGGTTCAGGGTAGGGTAATAGGTCTGCCGCAAATTGACGAACGTAAGGTTCGGTTTAATTTTTTGTTGCAAGAGCCAAAAAATGGCATCCCGGCAAAAATAAGACTTTCCTGGTATTACCCAAAAATAACCTTAAAAGTAGGCCAGGTCTGGCGATTTACAGTCAGGCTAAAACCTCCGCATGGCAGTTTAAATCCGGGAGGATTTGATTACGAGCAATGGTTGTTTGTTCAGAACATCGGTGCAACTGGTTATGTCAGAAATAAACCGGAGCCAGTGCTAATAACTGATGCGATAGGGTGGCAGGGAATTGATAACTGGCGGGAAAGAATTGCAAGACGATTGGAAAATTATTCAAACACAATCAAATTTTTCGGACTAATAAAAGCACTGATTATCGGAGATAAGTCATCAATCAGCAAGGCTCAATGGCAGGTTTTACGTAAAACCGGAACAGTACATTTAATGGCAATTTCCGGGCTGCATATCGGGTTAATAGCAGGAATTGTATTCTTTCTAGTTATCAAGATATGGTTGAGAACAGCTGTATTGAGATGGCTGCCAGCAAAAATTGCCGCATTGGCAGCTATTGTTGTTGCGATTTTATATTCGTCGTTAGCTGGTTTTTCTGTTCCCACACAAAGGGCGTTGATTATGTTAAGTGTAGTATTGCTTGCCATTTTTGCAGGCAAGCATACTCGCTCGTTTCATACTTTGACAGTGGCAATTTTGTTGGTGCTTATTTTTGATCCTTTGGCTGTTTTGAATGCTGGCTTTTGGCTTTCATTTACCGCTGTCGCAATGATTATTTTTGTCTTAGGTGGAAGATTAAGGCGACCTGGATATTGGAAAAGTGTAGTTAGCATTCATTTTATTACTGCAATTGGCCTGGCACCATTACTATTATTCTTTTTTCAACAAACTTCATTAGTTGCTCCAATTGCAAACCTGATTGCTGTACCAGTTGTTGGGTTGATAATTGTGCCTTTATGTTTATTGGCGGGAATTGGATTGTTTTTTGGTTCAACTTTGTCACAGGGTTTATTGAACCTGATTGACTATTTTTTTCAGCAACTTTGGATTGTGCTGACTTTTTTTTCAGATTTGCCAATTGCTGTAGTGAACAGGCCCCAGCCTGACATGTTCACTATTGGATTAGCAATAACCGGAATACTCTGGTTAGCAGCGCCAAAAGGAATTCCAGCAAGGTGGCTCGGAGGGTGTCTGATTTTGCCACTGGTTTTTCCTGTTACCGAGCAATTAAAACAAGGTGAAGCAAAATTGACTTTGCTGGATGTTGGTCAGGGCTTATCTGCAGTCATCCAAACGGCAAGTCATACCTTGGTTTTTGATACCGGGGCAAAATATTCGCGAAACTATGATAGTGGTACCAGTGTATTAATTCCTTTTTTACGATTTAATCGAATAAACAGGGTTGATGTGTTAGTTATTAGTCATGGTGATAATGATCATATTGGAGGTTCTAATTCACTGATGGAAGGGATGCAGATAAAAAAAGTCATCACTAGCGTTCCAGATAAATTAATTGATTATGATCCGGTCCCCTGCATTGGTGGTCAGCAATGGTTTTGGGACGGTATTGAATTTTTGATATTGTCGCCAGGCGAGAATATTTTTGATAGTGAAAATGACAATTCCTGCGTTTTATTGGTGACAACTGCAACTGGAAAGTTTTTATTGACTGGTGATATTGAAAAGACAGCAGAGACTTGGCTGGTTGCAACGTATGGAAAGGAATTGCAGGCTGATGTGTTGATTGCGCCTCACCATGGCAGTAACACTTCATCGAGTTTTATTTTTCTGGAACAGGTCTGGCCAAAAATTGTTTTGTTACCCACAGGTTACCTAAATCGCTTTGGTTTCCCCCACATGGAAGTATTAGAGAGATACAGGCATGTGGGGGCTCAATTATTCAATACGGCTAAAGCAGGGGCAATTTCAGTCAGGCTGAGTAGAAAAGTTACTGAAGTCGAGGTCTGGCGTGATAAATACGGTAAATATTGGAACAAATAGAAGATTCTCTGCTACATTTATTAGAAAAGCAGCAACTAGCAGGTTCTAGATATGGCGCAAAAAACATGTTTAATCGCAGATGATAGCAGGATGTCTAGAATGATCTTGAAAAAAATAATAAATTCTGCACACCCAGATTGGTTGGTTCTCGAGGCAGAGAACGGTCGCCAAGCGGTTGAATGTGCTAAAGGACAGAATCTAGAACTGATTCTTTTGGATTTTAATATGCCAGTTATGGACGGTGGAGAAGCGGCAAAGCAACTTCGGCCTTTGTTTCCTTCCGCAAAAATTGCATTCTTAACAGCAAACGTCCAGGAAAGTATTCAGCAGCTTGCTAGAGATTTACACATTAATTTTATTCCCAAACCCATTACCGAAACAAAAATTACCCAATATGTCGGATAAAGAACCAATTTTAGATGATTTTTTTATTGATGCAGTAACTGAGATCATTAATGTTGGCATGGGAAGCGCTGCTGCGTCGTTGAGCGAGATGGTCAATGACGAGGTAAAAATAAGTGTTCCTGGTGTTGAGTTTGTTACTCGTACCGATGCGGCAAATAGTATTGCTGGAAAAGCAAAAACCAATCTTAGTGGCGTTCACCAGAATTTTGAGGGAACTTTTTCCGGTGAGGCTTTATTACTCTTTCCAGAAAAACATAGTTTGGAACTGGTCCGTGCTGTTGTTGGTGATGAGGTTGGTATGGATGATTTAACGGAAATGGAACAAGATGCCATGCGTGAAATTGGCAATATTATTCTCAATGCTTGCTTGTGCAGCATCGCAGATATGATTAATCAACAGGTCCGTGGAGATATTCCGGGGTTTGTGAAAGGGCCGATTAATGAAATATTCGTATTAGATAATAGAGTAAATTCTAATCATGAAATAGTGTTACTTTTGAATATGGATTTTTCAATTGAACGGAAGAAAATCAGAGGCTATGTTACTTTTTTGATGGACATGACCTCCATTGATGTTTTAAAGCAGCAAATCAATGCATTTTTAGGGGTCAATTAGTATTCGCCATGTTAGGTTCATCTAAGGTAATTGATCTTCATATTGAGCAACCAAATGTTGTTTCATTATTTGAGCAGGTTTTTCTGGAAATTGATGTAGGGACTATTATTGTTGATATCGACCAGAATATTGTGACCTGGAATTCCTGGGTTAGCCAGTTTAGCGGTATCCGGATTGAGACGGCTGTGGGAAAGAATTTATTAGAAATATTTCCTAAGCTGCAAAATGGACGATTACAACGCAGTATAGTTTCGGCCCTAACTCAAGGAATGACGTCAGTTTTATCTCATTCGCTTAATAAAAAACCATTTCCTTTCAAAAATGCTTCGGGTCAAAAGGTGCAACAGTCTATTATAGTTAAACCCTTGGATCTATTTGCAAGTGGACGGTATTGTGCAGTGCAGAAACACAAGGTGTCTAAGGCTGTTGAATTGGACAATAATCGTTATTGTTTGATTCAAATAAATGATGTTTCAGCTGCGGTTAACAGGGAAAAACAACTCCAGCAACAAACTCGAAAAACAAGCAAGTTAGCTGCAAAGCTCGCCCAGGAAAAAGAACGAGCTCAAGTTACACTGGACTCAATTGCCGATGCAGTTATAACAACGGATCAATATGGCAATATTATGACCATGAATCCGGTTGCGGAAATTATGACAGCATCAATTGAAGAAGATGTTAAAGGGAAAAAGGTTTGCGATATTTTTAAGCTTATTGATGAGAAAAACCATCAAGCAGTTGAATGCACAGTTACTCAATGCCTACAACGACTTGATGTTATAAGTAATGATCGAGACCATATACTGGTGAGTTCTGATGGCAAAGAATTTTCTGTAACCGATTCTGTGGCTCCAATTTTCGATCCGGACGGAGCTCTATTAGGAGCTGTTTTGGTTTTCCGGGATGTTAGTCAAACACGTGCATTAGCAGCCGAATTGAATTGGCAGGCCTTGCATGACCCTTTGACTGGATTAGCCAATAGAAGGTCTTTCGAAGCCAGAATGCAACAATTGCAAAAGCAGGTACAAATCGAACTGAGTTGCCATCATTTGTTGTATTTGGATTTGGACCAATTCAAGGTTGTCAACGATACCTGCGGTCATGATGCGGGCGATGAACTACTGAGACAAATTAGCATTATCTTGAAGGAGCAAATTCGCCAGACAGACATGCTGGCCAGATTAGGTGGTGACGAATTTGGTGTGCTACTAGAAAATTGTAACGAAGAAAATGCTTTTCGTATTGCTGATAAGCTTCGAAATGCAGTTCAGGATTTTCGATTTGGATGGCAGAACCAGACTTTCAAAATTGGCGTGAGTATCGGAGTCGCTAAGATTGATGGTACAGAATTAAAAGCTGCGGATGTCTTAAGTGCGGCTGATTCTGCCTGTTATGTTGCAAAAGAACAAGGCAGAAACAGGGTGCACTTTCATGAAAGGGATGCGTCAGAGTCTTCGGCCCATCAGAAAGAAATGCGTTGGATTTCGCGAATTCAAGCAGCGCTCGATGAAGATCGATTTATACTTTTCGCTCAGCGCATTCAGGAAGTACTAGTTTCAAGCTCCACATCACACTATGAGGTATTAGTCAGAATGTTGGGGTCGGAAGGGGAAATTATTCCTCCAGGAGCCTTTTTACCAGCTGCGGAAAGATTCAATTTAATGGCTAGTTTAGATCGTTGGGTTTTTGATAAGTTGTGCAGTTATTTACTAGGATTATCAGGATCCAAGACTATGTTGGAAAAAGCTTCTTTTTCAATAAATTTATCCGGAACTAGTCTGGCGGACAATGCATTGCTACAACATATTGTACAACGTTTGGATGAAATTCCATTTTCTTCGGAGCAGCTTTGTTTTGAAGTGACTGAAACCGCCGCTATTTCTAATCTTGTCGATGCTACACATTTTTTATCAACCCTGCGTGAGAAGGGTTGTAAAATTGCTTTAGACGATTTTGGCAGTGGCTTATCATCTTTTGCTTATTTAAAATCATTTCCTATAGATTATTTGAAGATTGATGGCCAATTTGTAAAAGATATTGCTCATGACCCTATAGATAAGGCTTTTGTTGAGTCAATCAATCAAATCGGTCAGGTGATGGGGCTGTCAACAATTGCAGAATTTGTTGAAAATGACGAAATCCTGGTAATGCTGAAAGAAATTGGTGTTAACTATGCACAAGGCTATGGAATACATAAACCTTGTCCCCTAGAAGAGATATTGAAGCAGTGACAGTTTTATTTTATGGCTGCCAAAGCTAAAAACTAATAGATTTGATTGATATCTTGCATTTTTTGCTTATAAAGCGCCATTTCTTGCTTCCATAGCTTCAGTTTACCTTGGTATCTGAAAATCTGAGCAGCATGTAAATGCAGACCGGCTTCTGGTATTTGTTTTTTTTGTATGTCTAGTTTGTCTAGGAA
>JALXCS010000123.1:5850-22368 GCA_026990815.1 Methylomonas sp.
ATTTTTTTGTGCCGCAATTTTGTGCAAAAAAAGGATTGGTTTTTCTCTTGTGGACCATTTGTTGTGGGATTCTTTTACCTGTCGTTGGCTAATGGGGGCATTGAATTCAATAAAGGGCTTATTGTCCGAATTTATTGGATACTGTTTGAAAAATGGCCTAAGTGAATCCGGGGTTCCAACAAAATAACTGAGTAAGGGGGGGCTTTCCTGGAAATTTTTGGTTATTCTGGCTTGGGGTGATAGCTGGCCAGGTTTTTTATGGGCCAGTAAGCCAATAATAGGTTTCAGTGGAGAATAGTCACCTCGCCAGATTGTAACCTGAGGGAAGACATTCAACAGGGTATTGGTAATGACATTAAATTCCTGTTCGGTAATTTGGTAGGCTGGCAGCCATTGCATAAATAGGCCATGTTCATTAAGTCGATTCGATATTGTTTGATAGTGTTCCTTGGAATATAAATTGCCTACGCCGGCTTTCCAGGGGATAAATAGGTCGCTGATAATAACGTCGAAATGTTCATGCGTACCACGCAAATAGTTTCTGCCATCTTCTTCGACGATTTGTACGCGAGGATCAAAAAATAAACCGTTTAAAAACTCTCCAAAGTATTTTTCAGAGGCCGTAATCACATTGGCATTTATTTCAGTTACGACTAGTCTGGTAATGGGCAGCGTCAGGGCGCCGCCTGCAGATATTCCAGTACCGAGGCCAATATGATAAACAGATTTTGGCTGAGGATGGACAGAAATTGGCAAGATGGCTTCTCTTTGCTCCAGCTTATAAGAGCCAGTACCACCAAGGGTATAATGATTATTAAGTTTAATTTTCAAGTGATCGTCTTTGCGAATCACGGCTACGGTACCTGCACTACCCTCCCAGTATTCCAATAAACTTTCATTTTCAACAACCGGGTCGATTTTCACGACCGGAATTTTACCGGTATCCAATATTGAAACAGACAATAAAATACCGAGGGTTGGTAAATAGATCCATCTGGATTGTTGGGGTTTTGAAATTTGGCTCAAGCTAAACCAGGCCGTCAAAAAATAAAGTACTGCCATTAGACGAATACTTCCCCAAAGCCCAAGATATTCAAGTATAACAAAGCCGGTTAGTAGCGATCCCGTGATTGCGCCCAGAGTGTTAATGGCGGCAAGTCTGCCAATCAAAAAGCCTCTGGAAGCGTATTGATTTTCGCCCAGTTTGATTAATAACGGAAATACTGCTCCAAGAAATAAGAGAGGAGTGCCAAGTATGGCAAGTGCGATTGCGGCTATTTCAAGTAAATAACTTGTCCAGCCTTTATTTGCCCCCAGGTAATGCAAGTTCTCTGTCCAGTAAACAAACGCAAAAGGGCTGACCAGAACCAGAAATGCACCAGAAAACAGCATAAAGAATAAAATCAGTTCCTGATTCAACCGTGAGTACATCAGACGGTTTGCAAATAAGCTGCCCAGTGCCAGACAGAAAAGGAATATCATTAGAATTAAAGCAAAGGTATAAACAGAATTTTGCAGGACCTGGGCAAACATACGGTTCCATAGAATCTGCAAGGCCAAAGTCAAGAAACCGGACATGAAGGTGATTATTTGTAATCTGTTTGTGACTGATTGTAAATGTACGTTAGCTGTTTTTGTGGTTGACGTTTTTGTCCCAGTTGAAATGAAAAATGCGATCAATCCAATCAAAATAGAAATGCTAATTGCCAGCCAGTAACTGTGGTTAAAACCGAAGAGTTTCGGTAAAAAAAAGCCGGCCAGGCATGTCCCTAATACTGCACCCAGGGTATTTATAGCATACAGTAGTGAGACATTAGACCCCAGTTTTAAATTACTTTTAACGGTATAGTGACTAATTGTTGGCAAGGTTCCCCCCATAAAAAAAGCGGGTGGAAAAAGTAAGCATAAGGCCATTATGAATTTAATAAAGGTAAACAATGTTCTGTTACTGCCAAATTCGTCAAACAACGGCGAATAAATTGCACTGTACAGGTCTAGTATCATAAAGTAACCCAGGGCGCTGAAAGCAATACCTAGCTCCAGCAATCCGTAGAGCTGTAATGGGTTCCTATGAGCGGAAGTTTTTTTGCCCCAATATTCGCCTCCAAAGCCTAGCCCTAGGAAAAAAGCAAACAGTGTTGTTGCAATGGCATAACTGCTTGCGCCAAATAATAATCTGAGTTCTTTTAACCATAAGATTTCATAAACAAGAGCAGTTAAGCCGGAGAAAAAAAATAGTATCGAGGCAATTAAAAAGGAATGATTAGATACAGACATGATTTCTTTATGTTTAATCACTTAAAGACAGGATTATCTGATTATATTGTACGGGAGAACAATTTACTTTTAGCTTGATTTTGTTTTATTCTGAAATTTGATTTACGCGTTGGAAAATAATAGATAGATACGTTATGAAACAAAATGCTTTTCATCCTTGTGGTCAGTTATTTGAACAGCGCAGGCAGCCTGACAGACGCCAGCGACATTTTAAATCTTTGTTGTTTTCCTTGCACAATGGCAGGAGAATAAATGCCAGAAGACAAATTGAAGCGAAACAGGGGTATTATACGGATCACTATGAAAAGTGGGTGGGCTTCAGCGTTATTGCTATCACCATACTGAGTCTTCTGGATGCATTTCTGACGCTAAATATTCTTGAGCGTGGCGGAATTGAAGTTAATCCGTTTATGTCGGCTTTGTTGGATATTGATACCTCGGTATTTTTGGCAGGAAAATTTATTATTACCGCGGTTTGTTTGTTATTTGCATTGGTGCATATTAATTTTCATGTGCTTAGAGTATTGCCAATGAAATACATGCTGGCAGGCATTGTCGTTTTTTATGTACTATTGATCGGTTATGAACTGTTTTTGTTATCGATGTTATAAATTTGAAATAGGGAAAAATCAAATCATTTTAAATGCCCCAGATTTTTCATTTGCTGCAAAATCCACTGCTGTTTTTTTAGCACATAGTTTGAGGGGTGATTCACCCGGAATTTCTTGGGGTTAGGTAAAGTTGCAGCAAGCAAAGCGGCCCGTGAAGCTGTTAGGTTTTTTGCTGGCGCGTCAAAAAAATGACGGCTGGCTGATTCGATTCCGAATATATGATCACCAAATTCGGCTAAATTCACATACACCTCTAAAATTCTTTGTTTATCCCAAAGTAATTCAATCAGCAATGTAAACCATACTTCCGCAGCTTTACGCCACAGGCTTCGTGAAGGTGAGAGAAACAGGTTTTTTGCAACTTGCTGACTGATAGTGCTGGCGCCTCTAAGACGGCGGCCATTAAGGCGTTCTTCCAGTGCAGATGCTATTGCATTGAAATCAAATCCAGAATGTTGGTAAAAACGTTGATCTTCAGAAGCAATAACAGCGGCGAAAATAAAAGGTGAAATTTTGTCTTTGTCAATCCATTGGTAACGGATACGAACGAAACCTTTGCCATTTTGAAAATCAGTAAAATGCTGATGCATCATGAATGCAGAAGTCGGCAAAGGGAGATATCGAAAGATGGAGACCAGTGTCAGCGAGCTCAGAATTACCATAAACACTAAGAAAAAAAAGAAGCGTTTGATTTTGTTGGTAAATCTACTTTGATATTTCTGACGGGGAGTTTTTCGACTTTTATTCACTTACATGAATATACCCTCGAAAGTGGATTTAATTCAAACGGATTTCTTGATGTGGTTGAAAAAACTAAAAACTTTGGCTTAAAACATCCAAAATATCCAAGGCTCTGCAACAATAACCTCTTTCATTATCATGCATAAGCGAAATACCAAGTTGCCGCTGGTTAGAAAGGGATAGGTGATTCATCAATACAATACTGGAAAAATGTGAGCCAATGAAATCAATACTGACTTTTTCATGGCTCCATTTTCCATAATCACAATGAAGGATGTTGGAAAATTTGTTATTTGCGTATTGATTCAATAGATCAGTAATCTCATCGAGTGATGTGTCGCGCGATAAACAGGTAGATATATCCATTGCGGAAACTATTTCGGTTGGCACTCGGTAAGAAAATGAATCAAGTTTGCCTTTTAGTTCTGGTAAGACCAGAGCAGTAGAGTCTGCAACATTGGTTTTGGTGGGGATGATAGAAGCGGCTGTAGTTCGGCCAAGGTGTGCTTGATTATGATAGCCATCCAGTAAATGCTGGTCGGAGAGAGCTGGGTGTATGGTGATTATTCTGGCATAGTCAATGCCGATGTGCTTGTCGAGAATATAGGCTAACGGCGCCATTGCATTGCCAGTGCAAGTGCTTGCTGAAACGATGTGGTGCTGGTTGGTATCATATTGCTGTTCATTAACACCATAAACCAAACTTATATCACCGCCGGCAATATTCCAGCTACAAAGGATTTTTTTGGTAATTTGCTTGTCGATCAAGTTGCGTAAATCTTTGATTTGAGCGGTACCTGTGGCATTGACTAAAGCATCGATTTTTAATTCTCTGAGTTCATTAAGGCCATTGTTTTGCTGTTGGCTTTTTCGCCGGTCAACCTGAACATAACGAATTTTATTTTTCGCTATTATCAGGTTTTCGTTGTCGCATTCAACGTTGAAAGGTGGTTTTCCGTAAGTACTATCGTGCTCAATCAAATACGCGACCTGTGAAATAGGCATCACATCACATAACGCCTTGATCTTGAACCGGCCATTTTCTTTATGTTGGAAATTGGTGCGGAGTATTGATCGGCCTACACGACCCAGCCCAACAATTGCGACTGAGATATTCATTACGATAGAGTGTGAAAATTAAATAGAACTTCCTGATGGCGGAGTATTGGGGTATTTGGTTGGTGGCTAGAATCAGAGTTATTCAGTAACAGCATTGCTTTGCTCCGGAAGGCATAGGGATGGTGTTTGCTTTTGAAAAATAAATTGAAATATTGTTAATTTTTTCAATGGTTTCTGATAAGCAATAACCGTGCATTTATTTTAAGATTAACAGGATATAATATCTTAAATGTAGAAGATTTTTTGCGATTTGCAAAAATAATTGATTGTTTTTCTAGGTTTTAATTTGTTATTAGGGTTTTAATGAATGTACTTGTTTTTTAAGCTTATTTTTTTCGTTCAGATTCTTTTTCAGCAACTTTGTTGCGTAAATAAACCGGTATGGCTAGTTCTACAGAGGTGGTTTTACCAAGGGAGAAGTCAAGAGCGCCGAGTTTTGCGATGATCGAAGCTCTGGGTAGGTAGTTGGAGTCGTAATCGACAAAGCAATTTGATAGCTGGTTTTTCATCTCATCTTCATAAATTTTCCAAGCTGAGCCAATGCCAAATCCCTTTGAGCCGGAATATTCGATTGATTGAATCGGGATAACAGATTCCCGGCCAATAAGTTCAACAAAATCATCAGGATTACGATGATAAACAGCCCAATAGATTTCGCTCATACGTGCATCCACTACAGTTAAAATAATATTATGAGCAGTATTTTCGATGCAGTCCTGGGCAATTGCTGCCAATGTTGATATGGGGGCGACTGGTAAGTCTGCTGCAAAAGCAATGCCCTGAATAATACCGGTGGCGATTCTCACTCCTGTAAAAGAGCCTGGCCCCCGGCCAAATGCAAGCGCATCCAGATTTTGCGGACTAATTTGGGCTTCGGCCATTAATGAATCAATCATTGGTAAAATGAGTCTGGTATGTTCGCGTGGAGCCAGTTGGTAACGTTCCAAGGTATTTCCATCGACCAATAATGCAGCAGAGCAAGCCTCTGTTGCGGTATCAACTGCGAGTATTTTCATAGTTCTTGATTTCTAAAGAATTTTTTTACATCTTCTATGTCACGGGTTCGTTTCATCGGTGGGACGCTATCGAGAAAGATTTGCCCATAGGACCGTTTAAGTAATCTCGGGTCGCAGAGCAGTAAGATACCACGATCGTTTATGTCTCGAATGAGCCTTCCGATTCCTTGACGTAGGGCAATAACAGCGCGAGGAATCTGATATTCAAAAAAAGGATTTTTGCCTTGTTTTTCCATGGCATGGAGCCTCGCTTTCATGACTGGGTCATGGGGCGAGGAAATAGGTAGTTTGTAAATGATTACGCAAGACAGAGTGTTTCCTCGCACATCAACACCTTCCCAAAAGCTGGAAGTACCAAGCAGCACGGCATTTCCCGCTTGTTTAAATTGCTCCAGTAACACTGATTTTGGCCGGCTGCCCTGGACAAGCAAAGGATAATCAAGTCGTGTTTTTAAAATTTCCGCCGCCTGGTTTAAGTTCCGGTAACTGGTAAACAGGAAAAAGGCGCGGCCTTGACTGGCTTGCAAAACTGGTAAGGCAAAGTCAACACATTTTTTGGTAAATTCCCGGTCGGAAGGATGGGGAAGTCCTCGTGGATGATAAAACAATGATTGTTCCGAATAATTAAAAGGGCTTCCCCAGCTTTGGCTAGCGGCATTTGCCAGGCCAAGGCCATTGGCAAAATGATCGAAATGATTGGCTATGCTCAGTGTGGCGGAAGTAAAAATCCATGTCGCCTGATGATAATTAATACATGCCTGAAATTAAGCGGCAATATCCAATGGTGTGAGCATAAAGGTAAATGAATTTTTATGGGTTTCGTACCAGCGAATCCATTTTCCTGAATCATCCTGAATGATTTTTTGTAAGCGTGATTCCAATTCCTGGGAATGTTTGAAGCAGGATTCTAGTCCTTTGGTTTTTACAGAGCCAAGTTTCAATTGATCGGTGAGCTTGGTGAGCTGATTTTGAAGTGTTGTGATGGATGCCAAAATTTTGACGCTGCTCTCGATTTCCCGCCATTCACCTCTTTTTAATTCCATACCAAAAGCCAGTCTTAACTTTTTGATTCCGTGTTGCAAGTTTTCACTGGCGGAACGAAGATCAGGCATGTCAGTGGCATCTTTAAAATACTCTGCAAGACTATCATCTGCCAAGTCGTTTAAATGTTTGCCGCTAAGAGAAATTCCCAAAAAATTTGACGCGGTATCGGCAAGCTGATGAGCTTCGTCAATGATAATAACTTCGGCATCTGGCAATAATTCGCCAAAACCAATTTCCCGGATTGACCAATCGGCGCAAAGCAAATGGTGGTTTATGATGACTATTTCAGCTTCCTGGGCTTGTTTTCTGGCTTTGACCAAAAAGCAGTCGGCGTAATCAGGACAATCCTGGCCCAGGCAGTTATCGACTGTAGATGTGGCGTGAAACCAGACGGGGGATGATTCGGGAACTTCCGGCATTTCAGCAATATCACCACTTTTAGTGGTGCCAGACCATTGTTTGATTTTTGTAATCGCCGCAGCATCTTCTATGGGAAATCCAAAATTTGATTGCATCGCATTATGCAGACGAAAAGTACATAAATAGTTATTTCGGCCCTTTAATAATGCGGCAGAAAAAGGCATACTCACTGCCTTGCGGATAACTGGAAGGTCTTTGTTAAATAGCTGATCTTGTAGGTTTTTTGTGCCAGTCGAAATAATGACTTTTTTACCAGACAGGATTGCAGGTAACAAATAAGCGATGGTTTTCCCTGTTCCCGTGCCTGCTTCTGCAATCAGGTTCTGTTTTTTAGTGATTGTTTTGGCAATGTGTAAAGCCATTTCAACCTGGGCTGCACGTGGCAGATAGCCGGGGATGATTTTTGCCAGAGGTCCATCGCTGGCGAATAAACTTTCAAGTTCCTGAAAATGGTCCATTAGTTTTGTTGTTGCAGATGAGGAAAATACAAGCTGTTAATTTCAGGTCTTATCAAGAAACAGCTTTTTCGATATGACAACAAAGTATGAAAAAATCTCCCAAAAAACAACGGGAACAAAGCATTATTATATGAAAGCATTGATGAAAACCGTCCTTTTAAATTGCTATACTGTGACTGTAAAAGAGGATTGTAGTCAATGGTGAATTATTAGTGGAACAAATTAGATTGTGTTCTCCAAATGTAGGTGAGGTCAAAATTATTTTAATCAAAGGACTTTTTAAAGTTGACATTTAAAGCAAAATCCTTCAATTTACACAACTGGAGTTAAATCGGGAAAAATTCCTTTTTCTTTGGTTTACCCACGATTTAAAACTAATATTAGTCTTAAAATTTAACTGTAAACTGTGGCTAGACGCAGAATACTTTAGGAGGAAAAACATATGAAGAAGCCTGTTAAAAGCTGGCTGCTTGCATCAACGGTAGCTGCATTATTGGCTGCTCCAGCGATTTCTACTGCTAACAGCGAAGTAGAGAGACTGACACAGAACCCGGCTAACTGGGCAACCTGGGGTGGAGATTATGCGGGTACGCGTTACAGCAAACTAGACCAAATCAATAAAAACAATGTAAAAAATCTGCAACCTGCCTGGACTTTCTCAACGGGTGTTCTTCGTGGCCATGAAGGTGGTCCGCTGGTTGTAAATGATGTGTTGTATATTCATACCCCTTTCCCTAATACGGTTTATGCGATTGACCAGAAAACCCAATCAGTGATTTGGGAATTTACACCAACACAGGATGCCGATGTCACCATCCCTGTGATGTGTTGTGATACCGTAAACCGTGGTTTGGCTTATGGTGATGGTAAAATCTTTTTGCAGCAATCTGATACTGTATTGACAGCGTTGGATGCCAAAACGGGTAAAAGAATTTGGAGCGTGCAAAACGGCGATCCTAAATTAGGTATGACCAACACACAAGCACCTTTGGTCGTTAAAGATAAGGTCCTGACAGGGATTTCTGGCGGAGAATTTGGAGTTCGCGGGTTTTTGGCTGCTTACGATATCAACAGCGGTCAGTTGGTTTGGAAAGGATATAGTATGGGGCCTGATTCGGATACTTTGATTAACCCAAATAAAACGACGACTTGGGAAAATGGCAAGGTAACCAAGGTTGGCAAAAATTCTAGTTTGAAAACCTGGAAAGGTGATCAATGGAAAATCGGCGGTGGTACGACTTGGGGTTGGTATAGTTATGATCCAGAATTGAACCTTGTTTATTATGGTTCTGGTAATCCTTCTACCTGGAATCCAGTGCAGCGACCTGGTGACAACAAATGGTCAATGTCACTTTGGGCACGTGATGCCGATACCGGTGTAGTGAAATGGGTTTACCAGATGACGCCACATGATGAATGGGATTATGATGGCATTAACGAAGTGCCTCTACTTGATATCAAAATCAATGGCAAAATGCGTAAAACTGTCGTGCATTTTGACCGAAACGGTTTTGGTTATACGCTGGATCGTGTAACTGGCGAGCTGTTAGTTGCGGAAAAATTTGATAAGGCTGTCAACTGGGCGTCACATGTTGACATGAAATCGGGTCGTCCACAGGTTGTTTCGCAGTACAGTACTGAGTACAATGGAGAAGATGAAACAACGGAAGGTATTTGTCCTGCTGCTCTGGGTAGCAAAAACCAGCAGCCGGTTTCGTATTCTCCGCAAACAGGTTATGTCTATATTTCAGGTAACCATGTTTGTATGACTTATGAGCCTTTCGAAGTTGAATATACTGCGGGTCAGCCTTATGTTGGTGCAACATTGACCATGGGGCCTGCTGGTGTTGATGCGATGACGGGCAAGCCTGATAATTCAACCAACTTAGGTCAATTTACTGCGTGGGATCCAACAACCGGTAAAATGGTCTGGTCAACTAAAGAGCCGTTCTCAGTATGGTCCGGTTCAGTCGCGACTGCCGGTGGCGTAGTTTTTTACGGTACTTTGGAAGGTTATCTGAAAGCGGTAGACGCTAAAACAGGTAAAGAGCTTTATAGATTCAAAACTCCTTCTGGCATTATTGGTAACGTAAACACTTGGGAATACAACGGCAAACAATATGTTGGTGTGCTTTCGGGTGTCGGCGGTTGGGCTGGTATTGGCATTGCTGCCGGTCTTGATGACGGCACAGACAGCACAAATTCAGAAGGTCTAGGTGCTGTAGGAGCATATAGAAGTTTGAGTTCTTACACAAAGCTTGGTGGTGTTTTAACAGTATTTGCATTGCCATAGCATAGAGTGATCTGTTAGTTCAGATTATCTACGAAATTGAGCCCTGGTCGAGTTGTCGGCTAGGGCTTTTGTTTTTTCTGGGGAAAACTATTTGAAGTTTAATAAATGAGAGTTCCATGAAAGTATCTTTAATTTTAATCACTTCGGTTATTTTGCTGATTGCGAAAGCAGGGGTGGCTGATGATAAATTTAGGGTTTGCGCCGATCCATTGAACCCGCCTTATTCAAGCAAAAATGGTAGCGGTTTTGAGAATAAAATCGCTGAATTATTTGCTATACAATTAAATCAAAAACTTGAATATAAGTGGTTTCCGCAACGAATTGGTTTTATCAGGAATACTTTGAAAGCCAAGTTACCGGATAGTGATTTGTACACATGTGATGTTGTGATGGGGGTGCCGGCTGGTTATGAATTAGCCCTAACAACCAAGCCTTATTATCACTCAACCTATTTGTTATTGATTGCTAAAGGACGTGGCTGGGACGATATTGTCAAGGCAGAGCAACTGGGTGTGTTGCCATTAAGCAGGCAGGAATCGCTGAAGATTGCAATGTTTGATCGAGGCCCGGGAACGGCCTTGATACAGGCGATGGGTTTATTAGAGCAGGGAGTTCCCTATCAAACTATGTCTGGCGATGATCAGAGTAATCTGCCCATGCAAATCGAACAAGATTTAAGAAGTGGCAAAATCGATATGGTGATTCTATGGGGGCCAATGGCCGGATATGTATTATCACGAAGTCCCAAAGATACTTATACTGTCATTCCAATGGTATCCAAGCCAGGGATGAAATTTGATTTTTCTATTGCCATGGCTGTGCGTTATGGTGATCAGGAGCGGCTTACAACTCTAAATCGGCTAATAGATAAAAATCGGCAGGCAATCAAAGAGATTATGATGGGCTATCAGATACCCTTGCTTCCGATACCGGAGCAGCCATCACGTAAGGATGATGATTAACAAGTTGGGTTTCGAATGAAGAAGGAGCGTGCTTTAGCAGCGATTTTCAATGCATAATAAAACCAATTGTAGCTAAAGCATGCTCCTACTCAAGTGCCAGGTTTTTTTAAAAAAACCTTCTCAGAAAATCGGCCGTTTAGTTTGACTGGAAGGTGTTTGCCGATTTTATAAGCTAATATTAATATATTGATTCGTGAGTATAATCGCCAACTGGTCTGGAAAAAGTGAATTTCGCTGGAGTAACCACTAATACCTTGCCTAGTTTTTGGAATGAGTTATGCGGAGAAAAAGCATGAGAAAAAGCGGTAAAAGGGCTTAGCCCAACATATAAAGCCGCGCCAGCAATGGTTGCAATAAATCCCGCAGGGCGCAAGGCCATGTCGATTATTACATCATTGCCGCTTACGGTACGCTTGGATGGTTCGTGATTTGTGGGTGGTTCTGCATGGCTTGAGATTGAACAAGTTAAGGCTAAAATCAACATGCCAATTTTTAATGTTTTCATTTATGTCCTCCTTCGGTTAAGTTAGGTGGGGTTAGATTAAATAATTGATAGGAAAAACCAAGTAATTTGTACATGGCTGGGATGTAAATATTTCCTTTTTTTACATTTGATGGGCTAGGTTTTATTTTAAAAGAGACTGAAAGTCCGGTGGAATGGTTATTCAGGGTATAATTATTTTTTTGCCAATTAATAAGAATAAACAAATGGCGCAATATTTTGAAATTCATTCTGAAAACCCGCAGCAAAGATTAATCCATAGAGCCGTTGAGATTATAAATAAAGGTGGGGTTATTGCTTATCCTACCGATTCATCGTATGCAATGGCATGCCATATTGGTGATAAGCAGGCTTTGGACAAAATAAGGCGGATCAGGCAGTTAAGTGACAAGCATAATTTTACCCTGGTTTGTAAGGATTTGACTCAGGTTTCTATTTTTACAAAAATAGGAAATGATGCCTTTCGTTTGATAAAAAGATTAACTCCAGGGCCGTTTACTTTTATCTTAAAAGCAACCAGAGAGGTTCCAAGGAGATTGCAGCATACTAGGCGTAAAACAATAGGTATTCGTATACCTGATCATCCTGTAGCGCAAATGCTGCTTCAAGATTTGGCTGAACCGTTGTTTAGTACTACTTTAATATTACCAGGGGAAGAGGAGGCGATGGTTGATCCCTATGAAATTAGGGAGCGATTAGAGCATGAACTGGACTTGGTTATTGATGCAGGTATTGTGGAGTATCACCCAACGACAATTATTGCATTTGAAGATAATGGACCCGAAATAATTAGGCAGGGAAAAGGTGTCGCTGCGATGTTGGAATAACAGAAATTACGATATTAAGATGAATGAATTAACATTAGTGGGTAGGATTGCTGTTTGGCTATTACCGGTTGTTTTCGCAATTACGGTTCATGAAGTTGCTCATGGGTGGATAGCTAAGTTACGTGGGGATAAAACCGCATGGATGTTGGGGCGATTAACATTAAACCCGATAAAACATATAGACCCGGTTGGGACAATACTGATCCCAGGGTTGTTGTTGATTTCTGGCACTGGTTTTATTTTTGGATGGGCTAAGCCAGTTCCTGTTAATATGAAGAATTTAAAAAATCCGGTTTCAGATATGGCGGTTGTTGCAGCTGCAGGACCAATTTCAAACATTTTGATGGCAATAGCCTGGGCATTATTTGGTAGGCTTGGAGTGATGATAGGCGTTGAGTCTGTAATGCAGCCAATGATGTATATGAGTGTCGCCGGAATAACTATTAATTTGGTATTGGCGTTAATTAATTTGTTACCAATACCGCCGCTAGATGGTAGCCGGATTTTTTCCGCACTATTGCCTGGTCGCTGGGCTTGGTATTATAGTCGCATTGAACCTTATGGTTTTTTTGTGCTTTTGTTTCTTTTGATGTCGGGTGGTTTAAGTGCAATGTTGGGTTATCCGCTTTATGCTGCTCAAAAAATGTTTTTTTCCTTGGCCGGGTTACAATAATCTGGTATTAATTTAGTTTTATGGACTTAAGCATTGTTGAGAGTCAAAATAAAGTACCTCCACTAGCAATAGTTGATGGCGCTCCTGTTGTTGAATTGCCCGAAGACCTTTATATTCCACCTGATGCACTGAAAGTTTTTCTGGAGGCATTTGAAGGGCCGTTGGATTTATTGCTTTATTTGATAAGAAGACAGAATCTGGATATATTAAATATTCCAATTGCAGAGATAACTAAACAATATATTCGTTATATCGAAGTGATGAAAGATTTGCAATTGGAGTTAGCGGCTGAATATTTGTTGATGGCGGCACTGCTAGCAGAAATCAAATCCAGAATGTTGTTGCCAAGGCAGGTGGCAGAAGAGGAAGATGAAGATCCTCGAGCGACATTAATTCGCAAGCTTCAGGAATATGAGAATATAAAAAAAGCAGCTGAAGAAATTGGTCAATTACCTAGGGAGGAACGCGATATTTTTCCTGTAACTGCTGATGTGTCAGATGTTGAAATTAAGAAAAAATTACCTGATGTGCAGTTAAGGGAGTTGCTGCTGGCATTTCAGGATGTCCTGAAAAGAACTGAGCAATTATCCCATCATCAAATAACTAGAGAGCCTTTGTCTGTTCGTGAGCGAATGTCAACCATTTTGGAAAACCTTAAAGGGGAAAATCACCTCTTTTTTTCGCAGTTATTCATTAAAACCGAAGGCAAGCATGGGGTGGTTGTCTCGTTTCTTGCCGTCCTCGAGCTCTGTAAAGAAGGGCTCATCGAAATTATCCAGCGAGAACCTTTTGACCCTGTGCGAATCAGAACAGCAGTTAGCCAAGCTTCCTGAAGAAGAGCTGATCAAGGTTGATATGGAAATAAAACAGATAGTAGAAGCCATTCTTTTTGTTGCTAATCGACCGATGACAATTAGGCAGGTGCGTCAGGTGTTTCCTGAGTTGGAAAGGCCGGAATCTGGAGAAATACAAAAAGCAGTTGATGCGATTACAGAGGATTATAGCTCCCGATCAGTCGAGCTTAAATTGGTAGCAAGTGGTTATCGGTTCCAGGTTAAAGAGGTAATGGCACCTTGGGTTTCGCGTCTGTTTGAAGAAAAACCCCCGAAATATTCCAGGGCTCTTTTGGAAACTTTGGCGATTATTGCATATCGTCAGCCAGTGACGCGGGGTGATATTGAGGATATTAGGGGGGTCAGTGTTAGTTCCACGCTTATGCGAACTTTGTTAGATCGTGAATGGGTGAGGGTGATTGGTCATAAAGAGATTCCTGGCCGACCAGCGCTTTACAGTACTACTAAATTGTTTTTGGATTACTTCGATTTATCATCGTTGAATGAATTACCTACACTCCAAGAGATTGAAGATTTAGAGTCTTCTGTCATTTCTAACTCTGAAAATAGTCCCGCACAGGAAGATAATGAAAACCAGGAAGCTACGAAAAAAACAATCAAAGTCACAGATCGCCAGGAAGCTACAACAACTTTCCAGTAAGGAGAGTGGGGTTGAACGGGGTGGTGAGCGTGTGCAGAAAATACTGGCGCGTGGTGGCTTGGGGTCGCGACGGGAAATTGAGCGCTGGATCGTTGAAGGGAAAATAAACATAAATGGCAAAACAGCAAAGTTGGGCGATCAACTGACAGAGGGTGATTTATTGCGACTCAATGGTCGAGTTGTTGACTGGCAAAAATACGCTAAACAACCAACAAGGGTTTTGATTTATCATAAGCCATTGGGTGAGGTTGTTACGCGCCGTGATCCAGATGGGCGACCTGTAGTTTTTTCCAGATTGCCGAAATTAGCTGTTGGTCGATGGATTGCAATTGGCCGACTGGATATTAATACACAGGGTTTGTTGTTGCTCACTAATAATGGTGAGTTGGCAAATCGGTTAATGCATCCTTCTTTCAAAGTTGATAGAGAATATGCGGTCCGCATCTTGGGCGAAGTAAATGATAACTTGATAAAAAAATTGACACAAGGAGTTGAGCTGGAAGATGGAAAGGCGCATTTTGATGATGTTAAATATAGTGGCGGGGAAGGTGCTAATAAATGGTATCACGTAGTAGTAACAGAAGGACGCAACAGGTTGGTGCGCAGGCTTTGGGAGTCACAAGATAAAGTGGTTAGCCGCTTGATGCGAGTACGGTATGGGCCGATTGTACTGCCAGAAAACCTAAAAGCGCATTGTCATCATGAGGTTGATGAGAAAGGCCTTCAAATTTTATTCGATTTGGTTGGTATGCAGCAGGAATTGACACTTAATCCTTCTCGATTACGAGGTGGGCGTGGCAAAGCGCAGCATCGAAAAGAATGAGGCATATTAGTGGTTCCTCCGGTTTTTTAAGATAGTTAGTTTCCTAAATTAACTTGGTTTCTGCCTTGAGATTTTGCAAGATACATTGCTTTGTCGGCCCTATTGATAAAGCTTTCTAAGCTGTCATTGACTCTCAGGGTGGTTACACCGAGACTTGCAGTAATTTTTATGGCTTCCATATCAATTGCTAAGGTATGAAGTGAAATTTCTTTTCGTATTCTTTCGGCTAGTAATTGAGCGCCAGATAAATCAGTGTTACTTAAAAGCAGAACAAATTCTTCGCCCCCGTAACGGAATACCAAATCACTGTTTCTGGCGCATTTTTTAATAATATTTGCGGTGGTTGATAAAACAATATCACCGCAGGCGTGACCATATGTATCATTAATGGATTTGAAGTGATCAATATCTAAAAAAATAGCTGAGAGGTATTCGCTATTTCTTAAGGCGAGGTTGATTTCACGCGTGGCAATGCTGTCAAATGCAGCGCGGTTATTGGTTTGTGTAAGGGGGTCGGTATGAGCCTGGTTGATGGCCTGTTTAAATAGGGTGGCATTATTTAGGGGGTAGATCAGGCAGCACAGAAGGGTCTCCAAAAGCTGTAGTTCTTGGTGTTTAAACCGGTTGCGGCGCAATAATTTAATGTTGCCAAGCTGCTTGTTTTCAATGGTCAAATTGTAATTACAAGAGTGGTGTGCTTGTTTACCAACAGTCAAATCTAGATTAAATTCAGCATTACTATAAATACAGCCATCATGAGGGATTAAGTCCTGTATTTTCTCGCTGAAAATAGCGATGAGCTGATCAAATTCGAGAGTGGTTTGTAGCGCGTTGGTAATATTATGCTGATGAAGTTTGCTGGGTTTGGTGGATGTCAGTGTATTATTTTTAGTAACAATTGCCAGATTTGATGTTTTGCCTTTCATTTGCTCGTCTCAGAAAAAGTAAAGTTCCTTAATTCATAGCTAATATTGTGCCAATGAAAGCAAGGCAAATAAAATCAATGGATTGTCGGTTTTTTTTGGTGAGTGACAAAATAATGGCGGTTTGATTGTGAGGCAAAAGTAAATACGTAATATTTCAGGGTAAAAAAATAGTAATTCTTAACCCATCTTCGCAGCTTTTATTATCAATTTCCCAGTATTTCAATAAGTTAAAATTTTTAATTTGATTCAGTTGGCACTACAGATTTTTTCTTATTAATCATTGTGTTATATTTTCCTATTAGATCAGGCTTAATATTCACGGCATCGTAAAT
>JALXCS010000124.1 GCA_026990815.1 Methylomonas sp.
TTGGGAGATCTTACGCCAGATGAAGTCTATTTAAATTTGCCACGGCAATTAGTGGCTTAATGAACAAGGCAGCATGATCACTTAAAAAGCCGATTGGACTGTCCAATCGATTGGGGCCATTTCTGAAGGGAAAAAGAAGTCGATTGTTAGTGCATTTAAAGAGATAGTTTACTATAATGTAAGCGAAAAACTACTCAAGCGGTGGTTTCAATAATTATAATAAACAATGATTTTTAAAAAAATTAGAGAAGTTTTTTTAAGTTCGGTTTACTTTGTTGTGTTTATTTCTTTGCCTGTATGCTATTAGTGCTGACCAAATAATATCCAAACACATTCAATTCCAAAGTTATTTTTTATTTACTATTAAATGCTTTAAGTATTTTTGAGAACTTTAGCGTCCAACTTACTGAGCTAAAAACCACATAATTATCATTCTTGCATAGGGTGAAATCTTAACTACCTTTATTAAGAGATTACTTCGGTTTTTTGATGATCGTCATACATCAAAATTTAGTTCTAATAAAAGAAAATGGAAGCAAAGGCTTTATGTTCTCCCTGATAATAAAAAAAAATCTCACTGTTGTTGTTATCTTTTTTAGTTTATTTAGTTGTGTATCCTTTGCGTTGGCAAATGAAAACGATACCCGTTATCAAACGGCATTAAAACTTGCTCGTGAGGGTAAGCTGGAAAAGTCAATCAGTATTTTTCAGGATATCGTGGTCCGTCAGCCTGACAATTTACGGTATCGGTATGATTACATCCTGATTTCAAATTGGGCGGGTATGGATGGTCAAGTTTTGACACAGGCAAAAAAAATAGACTTAACTAAAGCTCCAGTCTATGTGCTTGAATCTGTAGCCAGAGCCATGCGAAATAAAAAACAGTTCAAGGAAAGTGAAAAGCTGTATCGTCTGGCATTAAAAAAAATCCCCGATAGAATTCAGTCCAAAGTAGGTTTGGCTTTAGTGCTGACGGATCAAAAGAAAACCAAGGAAGCATTAAAAAGGCTTTTGCCATTAAAAGAAAAACATTCTCAAAACATTGATGTTTTTTCCGCTCTTGCCTACGCCTACGAAACTGAAAGACGTTGGTTTCTGGCTCTAGCTGCTTATGATCGGATTTTAAGCATTAATCCCCAGAACCAATATGCCCAAAGAAACCGGATTTTTATTCTGGATAGAATTGGCGCTTCTTCGACCGCTATGGCTGAAGCCAAAAAGTTTGCGCCTTTATTCAGCAAACAAGAGATGGCAAAAATTCGCTGGAACAGGGCTGCTTTTCTGGTTCGAGCGGGGAAAATTGGCAAGCAGGATGGTAGTCCTCGATTTAAGGAGATGGATGAAGCCATCAGGCACATCAAGGAAAATATTGAGTTTACCAAAACTTTGCCTGAAACAGCATCAAAAACCTGGTTGACCAGAGCAAAGTTTGATCTGATCGTTGCCTTACACGGACGTTATGAAATGCAGGATGTAGTTGATCAATACCTGAAGTTAAAACATCAAAATATCAGTTTTCCTGCGTATGTTTTGATACCGGTTGCAGATGCTTTTCTTTATTTGCAGAAACCCGAAACCGCAATTGAGTTATATCAGACGGCTTTAAAACAAACTGAAGGTCGAAGAGTCACCGATCAGATTTTTTACGCCAAAGTTTCCCTCTATTTTGCGCTGTTAGAAGCAGAGAGAAATGATCAGGCATCTGCCTGGGTCCAGAAATTGGCTGCTTTAGAGCCAGTCAAAATAAAATTAAGAAAGGCAGCTAAAAAACCGGCAAGGAAAAAGGATAATTCCAGGAGGTTGACGGTGGAAATGTTATTGGCAATGGACAGGGCCTATAACGACGATTTGCAGGGGGCACAAACACGTTTGGAAAAATTATTGAAGAATGCCCCATTCAATCAGGAAATAAGACTTTCTCTGGCAAATGTTTACTATTGGCGAGGCTGGCCAAGAAAAGCAGAGAAATTGTATCAATTGGCCAAGGCTGGAGAGCCGGATAATATCGAAATTCAGATCAGCCATATTCAGAACCTGGTTGATCTCAAAAAATATCAGCAAGTTGAATTTGAACTTAACCGACTGAAGAAAAAATACTCTTATCACTTGGAATTGCAAAGGCAATCCCGGTTATGGGATATCCACAATAATTGGGAGTTTGATTTTGAGGTAAATGGTAGTCGAAGTTCTGGTTCTCAGGAAGGGAGTAGAGATCTTGGTTTTGAAAGCTATTTATTTGCACCGCCTGTTGCTTATAATTACCGACCTTTTATTCATTATAAGTGGGCTCAGGGATTATTCCCTGAAGGTCATGGCTCAGCTCATCGAGAAGGTCTGGGTATTGAGTATTCAATACCTGACTGGCTGATAACGGCAGAACTCCACCACAATTTTTTTGCCAGAAACAATCGATTTGGTGGGCGAATAGCTGCCGAATATGCCTATGATGATTATTTGAGTTTTTTTGCAAGTTTTGACTCCTTAAGTGTTGAAACGCCATTACGGGCGTTAAGCAGTAATATCGATGCCAAATCGGTGAATGGTGGTATCAGTTATCGAATTTCCGAATCAAGACAATTCAAGCTGAATGCCGGTTATATGGCTTTCAGTGATGATAATGACCGATACAGTGTCTCAGGTTCTTATTATGAGCGCTGGTTTGCCAGTGCTCACTTTAAGTTTGCTACTGAATTTGAAGTTTATCATTCTGGCAACAGTTCCAATCAGGGACCTTACTATAGTCCAACTAAAGATTTGTCATTTGGGGTGACCCTAGATAACCAATATCTGACTTATCGACATTACGACTTCACCATGCACCAGAACCTGAAGTTCAATATTGGCGGATATTGGCAGGAAAGTTTTAACACAGGGGTAGTTGGCAGCATTTTATACGAACACCAGTGGAGCGCGTGGGATCAGATCAGTTTGGCTTACGGTATTACCGGTTTCAGTCGTTTATATGATGGCGTCCGTGAAAATGGCTGGGAAGCTTATTTACGTTTGAACTGGAGATTCTGAGATGACAAGAATATTGATTTTTATTGCTCTCGTGATTTCATTATTTGATTCCCCAGTTTACGCGGAAAAAAATGAATTTATCACTTTATGTTATCACGACATTATCGAAGGGTTGACAGATAAACTTGACCCGGATCAGATGGCAGTTGGTACTGATAATCTGGTTGCCCAGTTTTCCTGGTTAAAGGAGCATGGTTATAACATCATCAGTCTTCAGGATATTCTGGATGCGCAGCAAGGTAAAAAAGATCTCCCTGAGAAGGCGGTTTTAATCACTATTGATGATGGCTATGTCAGTGTCTATAAGTATCTTTATCCGTTATTAAAAATGTATAACTACACTGCAGTTGTAGCCGTAGTTGGAAAATGGTTGTCCGCTAAGCCCGGAGAGACAGTTAAATATGGAGATAGGGATACCAAACCAAGAAGTTTCTTTCTTAGCTGGGAGCAACTTAAGGAAATGCAGGACTCAGGTTATATTGAAATTGCCTCCCACAGCTTTGATTTACATCATGGTGAATTGGGTAATCCCCAGGGGAATATTCAACCTGCCGCAACAACTCGTAAATATTATAAGCAAGCTAGGCGATATGAAACAGATCAGGAATATTACAAGCGGATAAAAACTGACTTAAAAACCAATTCCGAGTTAATAGAAAAGCATACTGGTTATCGTCCCCGGACAATTGTTTGGCCTTATGGCGCTCATTCTGAATGGACTATAGAAATAGCCAGAGAACTAGGGATGCCTGTGACCATGACATTGAAATCGGGAAGGAATCATTTAAATGATATTCCTGCAATTCGGCGTATTTTGGCAGTTAGTAACCCTACATTAAGTGATTTTGTCTATGAAATAGAAGAACAAAAAACCAGGCAAGATCCGATACGGGCAATTCGTTTGAATCTGGATGATATTTACAGCAAAGACAAGAAAATATTTACCCGAAACTTTGATCGGATGCTAGACCGAATCAAGGCTATGAAAATCAATACCGTTTATATCACTGCCTATTCAGATACCGATCATGACGGATATGCGGATGCCGTTTATTTTCCCAGCCGATATTTACCAACCAGGGCAGATATTTTAAATCGAGTCTCCTGGCAGATAGAAACCAGGGCCGGAGATCCAAACCGAATTAATGTACATATGGTCATGCCGGTTAGTGCATTTAAATATCAACATCGACAATTAACAGAAAAAGAAATTATTGAATTATTCGGAGATGTTGCGAAATTTTCCTATACCGAGGGAATCTTGTTTTTGGATGAAAAAGGGGAAGGGGCAGAAGATTTATTAGAAAAACTGATTGAGAAGGTTAAGTATTACCGTTCTCGAGTAAAAAATGCAGCATTGCTGTTATCTGACCAAAGAGTTATGAATGCGAAAAACCAGACTCAATTCTGGCCGGATTTACAAAAAAAATATAACTCGTTTGTGATCAATGTTGATTCAGGTTTCCAGACACCAGAACGCCACATTGAATCGATACTGAATGCACTACCCAAAAGTAACAACCTCAAAAATTTTGTTTTTGAATTGCAAACAATCAATAAAAAAACTGGTGAACAAATTCCGGCAAGTATTTTGAGTTCAGAGATTGATTTTTTATTGCAAAAAAATGCCTTGCAGCTTAGCCATTATCCAGATGATGTTACGGGCAATCATCCGCCATTGGAATTAATCAAATCCAAAATTTCGGTGAATGATTTTCCCTTCAGGAATTGAATATGACTGATTTCATTGCTGTTACCAATCAGTTACTCCTGCATTTGAATATCGTCTGGATAAATATAACACCGGAAAATTTTTTTAAAGGCGCGTTTTATTTTGCTTTTTTCTATCCAGTGTTCATGTCGTATGTCTGGATTACCGGCGCTTTGGTTTATTACTGGCGCAGGGAAAGAGGCAAAAGGCATACCGTAGAATATCCCCCGGCTTTGGCAGAGTATCCCGGGGTATCAATTTTGGTTCCTTGCTTCAATGAGTCCTCTATTGCAGAAGAAACCATTGCTTTCTTGATGAAGCAAAATTATCCGACTTTTGAGATTATCGCTATCAATGATGGCAGTTCAGATGACACTGCAGAAATTCTAGATAGCTTGGCTGAACGTTATGACAATGTTCGGGTAGTCCAGTTTAAAAAAAACCAGGGTAAGGCGATGGCATTACGGGCTGGAGCATTACTTTCTCAATATGAATTTTTGATTTGTATTGATGGGGATGCCTTACTATCTCCTAATGCTTCTATTTGGATTATCAAGCACTTTTTATCAAGCCCCAGGGTTGGTGCGGTAACTGGAAATCCACGAATAAGGACTCGTTCCACTTTATTGGGAAAAATTCAGGTCGGGGAGTTTTCAGCTGTGGTTGGCTTGATTAAAAGAGCGCAAAGAAATTATGGCAGGTTGTTCAGCGTTTCTGGTGTAGTAACCGGATTTCGCAAGGCGGCATTGCACCGGGTAGGCTACTGGTCAATCGATATGATTACTGAAGATATTGATATTACCTGGAAATTGCAAATGGATCATTGGGATGTTCGTTTTGAGGCAAATGCCACCTCTTGGATATTGATGCCGGAAACTTTCAAAGGTTTGTGGAAACAACGGTTACGTTGGGCGCAAGGTGGCGCCGAAGTGATGATCCGTTATTTTAAAAAAATGATGAACTGGCGGGCAAGACGTATGTGGCCAATATTTGCAGATTATTGTGCCAGTTTGTTGTGGTCATACACTATCGTTTTAGTGTTTCTATTATGGATTTATGGCCAATTTATGTCATTACCATCGATGCTTAAATCTGAGCTTTATATGCCGGAGTGGCTAGGTTTGTTATTCGGTATGACTTTTGCCTTGCAGTTTGTTGTCAGTATGATTATAGATTCACGTTATGAAAAAGATGTGGGCAAAACTTATTATTGGTTAATTTGGTATCCGATTGTTTATTGGTTGATTAGTGTTTCCACAGCAATTGTGGCTTTTCCAAAAGCTCTGTTTAAACGCAGTGGGTCCAGAGCGGTCTGGACCAGCCCAGATAGAGGATTACGATGAGTGTAGCCAAACAGCGATCACTAAATACCTTGAATATAGTGAATTTTCAGGATTTGATTATTAACAGTCCGGAAAAACAGGCGCTATGGAAGCGAGTTGGTTTTTTTCTGCTCACTTTGGTTTTTTGGGGGGTATGGTTGTATCTATGGACGCCTTTACCTGAATTGATAGTGAAATTGATCAATAAAGAATTTTCTGGAATCTCCTGGTGTCCTGCAACCTATGTGGTTGTGTTTTTTGCCATGTTGTTTTCTTTGGCGACCTGGCAAATTGGCTGGTTGCATTATAATCTGGCTCGATTTAAAAATCACGGCCGCCGATTTAAACAATCATTGCTGAGTAACCATGAATTGGGTCATTTTTTTACCGTGGATAATCGTAAGCTTAATAATTGGCAGCAGAGTAAATGTTTGGTTATTCAGCATAATGATACTGGAGAAATTCAGGAAATTGATGTAAATGATTTATTTTCCTTTAAACCTGAAAAAGCACAGTCAGAGGTTAGTGAGCAACAATTTCAGCGTTACTATGTCATCCTTTTACCGGATAGGTACAGTAAGCTATTATTCAAGCGCGTGTCTAATGACCTTGCGGTTATTATGAAAGTGTTGTGCAGTACATTGAACATCAAGCTGATTCAATGTCAGCCAGAAAAAAACCATTTAGCATTAATTATTGAGATTCCAGAAAAATACAATGCGGAAAAGATTCTGGATCAGTTGAAAACGGCTTCAGCCTCAATTATTAACTC
>JALXCS010000125.1 GCA_026990815.1 Methylomonas sp.
CTAATCGGTGTTACCTTGCTGGGCGTGGTTCTGTTTTTTCGGTGTCAATCGTAATTTTTACGCACCCATTGCTTTTGCCACTTTTGTTCCCAATCGTCCTCATGCTTCTGGTTCGTGGGTCAATTTGTTGTATTGTAAAAGTTGTTAATCATTGTCTGTTTTGCAGCAAAATATCGCTGTTGGGTGGTAGGGTAATTTGCTTTTGTTTCTTTGCTTGGCGTGTTAGGCAAGCGGAAATAATTTGTGTAAATTCCAGTCATTTGGCTTTGTTGCCGTCAGTAGTCAGTTTTTATCATTTGTCGTGGCATGTGTTAATCTGGTTGGAAAGGGTTGTGGGTTTCGGTTTTTCGTCAATTGTGGTTCTGAAATAGCCGTTTTCGGTTATTAAACTTGGTATGGAAACGGTGTTTGTTCATCAAGTATTTTTGCAAACTCCAAGGTTATTGGTTGCTTGGTTTTGTCATTTAATCATTGAATAGCAAGTTCATCTTGGGCTAACAATCGCATAAAATTGACCCGCAAAAAGCAGTGCGGATTTTTAGCAGTTGTAGTGGTCTGAAAATTCATTTATTATCAAAAATTTATTCGCTCCGAGTTTTGCGGTCAATTTATGCGGGGCGTTATACTTTTGGGTAAAATGCTAAGCTTAAGACAAGTAACAAAACCCATAAAGCTATTTCCAGTGTTTCCGTTATTGGTTGTATTTTTTTGATGGCTCCGTAAATGTGTAACCCAACCATAAAGAAGCACATTCCAATCCAGATATGGAAAATTGCCACTTCTCCTAGTCCAGTAGTAGCGGCTTGATATGTACAATATTCCATAACAAGTGCTAAAGAGCCTAAACAACGTCCAAAATACAAGACCAGATCAGTCTGTTCTGGTATAGTCCATTTCATTATCCTTGCCCATGTTATTGGAATAAAGAAAATTGGTATAGAAAAAACGATAGTGGTTCCTATCATGAGAAATAGTAAGTAATCGCGACTAAATTCATTCCACATTCCAATCATCTCGGCATCTCCAGGTAAACTTAAGTAATGATAGGCCTGAATTATAATGGAAGCAGAAGTCCAAGAATTGTATAAACCTGCTACGAGGTGCCGAATTTATGCCTGGCAATTGGAACAGCTATATTTTGGCCCTATCCCTGAATTAGGTGTAGTTCAGTATTCTGCTCCTGTTCTTAGAATTGGCCTTAATGACGGTTTTTATGTACGGTTCAGCAAGGGGGATTGGGTTAAATATGAATGTATTTTTATTCCAGCAGGTGTTACCCACGAAGTTTTTCCTGCAAAAGGAGTTGTCGCAAAATACTGGGTGGAAAAGGAAAGTAATCATTATCCTTTTTTTCTTAAGCAGTTGTTTTTAGAGCCTAAAGCAACCGAGCATCAAAAAAATCTTATGCTTACTTTTCAGTATATTTATGACAATGAACTTAGTTATAAAGATGCAAGGGTGATATTAAACTCAATGTTTCAGACACAAATACCAAAAATGCAGGATATTGATTCTAGGGTGAAAAAGATTTGTGAAATAATTAGACGTGAACCGGATTATAATTTCAGTATAGAATATTTAGCTTCTGAGGTTGATCTTTCAGCATCGAGGTTATTACATTTAATCAAAATGGAAACAGGTACTTCATATCGTAAATTTAGGATGTGGCAACGTCTCAGATATGCAATCTCAATACTTGGAGCAACTCATTCTCTTACTTATGCAGCAGTTGAAGCAGGTTTTAATGATGCTTCTCATTTCACTCGTTGTTTCAAGGCGCGATACGGTGTTCCCCCATCTTCTGTTCACAGAGTATTAGAAATGTATGAAATTTCAGAAGACTGTCATGAAAAAGTATAACCAGGCGCTCCAGCGGATGGCGGAAAGCGTCCCGGTTTTTGCTGACGCAAAAAACCGCGCCCCTTTCCGCCACCGCTGAGCTTAGCGTTAGGT
>JALXCS010000126.1 GCA_026990815.1 Methylomonas sp.
AGCCATACTGACCCAGTCATCCTCTGGAGTTCCTAAAACCCAGTCTTGCATCTGTTTGATAGCTGCATTCGCCGCGGATGCTGCACTGGATTGACCTCTCGCCTTAATAATCGCCGCCCCCCGCTGCTGAATTGTTGGGATAAACACATCAGCAATCCACTCAGAATCAACCATCGACATAGCATTTTTTCCATTGACCACAGCATGATGCAAATCTGGATATTGGGTTGATGAATGATTTCCCCAAATAATCATACGCTTAACATCCGAAGCCAAAACCTGGCATTTTTCCGCCAATTGACTGATTGCCCGATTATGGTCAAGCATGGTCATTGCCGTAAAATTCTCCGGCTTAAGATTTGGCGCATTTTTTATCGCAATCAACGCATTGGTATTAGCTGGATTGCCAGTCACCAGAACTTTGACATCAGCTGTGGCAACATCACTCAATGCTTTTCCCTGGACAGAAAAAATTTCGGCATTAACTTTCAACAAGTCACTGCGCTCCATGCCGGGGCCACGAGGTCTGGAACCCACCAGGAAAGCATACGCTACATTTTCAAATGCAACCCCAGGGTCATCAGTCGTCACAATACCATGTAATAACGGGAACGCGCAGTCATTCAGCTCCATCACAACTCCATCCAAAGCAGTCATCGCTGGAGGAATTTCCAGCAAATGCAGGATTATTGGCTGGTTTTGGCCTAGCAAATCACCCGCGGCCAGCCGAAAAAGTAATGAATAACTTATCTGCCCTGCCGCTCCTGTCACTGCAATTCGAACTGGTGGTTTCATAAATATCTCTCACAAAAAATTCTTTGAACGATAAACTGGGTTTGCTGATAGCAATTTCCGCTTAACAGCCTGTCCGTTAAGTATATCCTAGTCATGAGGTATAATATAGTAATCGAAAAAACAACAATCTGGCTTCGGGAAGCACGGCAAATGAAAAAACTGTTATTTCAATTTGATACTGATATTTATCCTTCCGTATTTGATACCGTTGTTGCATATGATGGTGGGGCAGACCGAGTTACAGGCTTTGGTAGCATAACACCGGAAAATGTTACTCCACTCATTGAGGGAGCCATTTTTACCCGCTCACCTAAAGAAAAAAAGAATACTGCAATTTTTGTTGGTGGCAGTGACATGAAAGCAGGTCAGAGATTATTCACAACTATACAGAAACATTTTTTCCCTGACTTTCAGGTTTCTGTCATGCTGGATAGTAATGGCAGCAACACGACTGCAGCTGCGGGTGTTGCTAAATTACTCAGCAGCAGCACCGTTTCAGGAAAAAAAGCTGTAGTACTTGCAGGCACTGGCCCGGTAGGTCAAAGAGTTGCTGCCATGCTGGCAATGGAAGGGGCTAATGTCACTATTACATCCAGAGAATTTGATCGAGCCGAACAAGCTTGTCAGCAAATAAAAAAACGTTTTGGGGTAATCGTTTCTCCACTCATTGCCAAAACTCATGAACAAAGAGCCGAGGCCATCAAAAACGCACAGATTGTATTTGCCACAGGTGCTGCCGGCATCGAATTGATCGCCCCTGAGCATTGGCAAAATAATGACACAATTGAAATGATGGCTGATGCCAATGCCACACCTCCCATTGGTATTGGCGGCACTGATATGATGGATAAAGGCCAGCATCGATATGGCAAGATTATTTGGGGGGCAATCGGTTTTGGTACCCTTAAACTTACACTGCACCGCCACTGTATCAGTCAATTATTTGAGGATAATAAACTCATTCTTGATGCGGAGGAAATATTTGGCATTGCCAAAAGTATGACTTTGGAGAACCATTAAGTAGGTGACCGTAAAGATCACCCTCAACTAAGTAGCGTTCAAAAAATAAATTTAACAACTGACATGCCTTCTTATCCACCTTCCACGTTATACAAACAGTTACATAGCTTGCTATGTGCCTGTTTGTGCGCCTCGAATGCAAACAATAATTCTGCGCCAGTTGTTAAATTAATTCCTTATTTCATCGCTAACCTTTAAAAGCACATTTTCAGCTTGAACAACATATCCCTAGAACTAAACATAATGCGCCGGCATGCGATTTCAATTTTTTTGTATGGTATTGATGCTGCAGATCCATGCCAGGCTGTTAAAAATTATTTAATCAACTATGGCGATAACAATCTTGAAATCAAGCTGAATTCCAAAACAAACAGTAAAATACGGAAAAAAACCTGGAATAGAATTCACCTGCTCGCTTTTGGCAAAGCCGCCTGTTCCATGGCTAAAGCCGCACATGAAATTATTCCTGCCAATTTATTGATCGAACCAGTATTAGCTGTCACTAATTATGAAAACTATACAACTGATGATAATTTCCATGTCTTTGCTGCCGGCCACCCCTTGCCTGATGCTGCCGGACTGAAAGCTGCAAAAAAAATAGCTGAACAAGCACAAAAAGCGCAACAAGATGAGCTGGTTCTGGTATTAATCAGTGGTGGCGGCTCAGCTTTAATTCCATACCCGATTGACAACATTACGCTTGAACACAAAATATACACGACGCAATTGTTACTAAGCTCCGGGGCAACAATTAATCAAATAAATTGCGTCCGCAAACACTTATCGAAATTAAAAGGTGGCGGTCTAGCAAAAATAGCCACACCAGCAGACCTCCACGCACTAATTTTGTCAGATGTAATTGGAGATGATGTCAGCACTATTGCCAGCGGCCCAACCGTGCCAGATGAAACAACTTTTCTTGAAGCAATTAAAATATGCAAATCCAGACAAATTTGGCGTAAACTTCCCGAAGACATCCGAAATCAATTGAATAAAGGGACTTCCGGGCAATTTCCTGAAACGCCTAAAAAAAATGATCCAATTTTTGATCGAACTGACTATTCGATAATCGGCAGCAATTCAATGAGCATCCAAGCAATTGAATCAGCGGCCAAAAAACAAGGATGGAATACCTTGATTTATAGCAGACAACTATGTGGTGAAGCCAGTGAGGAAGCAAAAAAACTGGCGATCTACACAAAAAAAATTTTTGAAAAAGGTGTCGACAGACCAATCGCCATTTTAGCTGGCGGTGAAACCACAGTCACGATCAAGGGAAATGGTCGTGGCGGAAGAAACCAGGAGCTGGCTTTGGCTTTCTCAATTGCTGCCAAACAGCAAAACATTCCTGACTCCTGGGTTTTCCTGAGCGGCGGCACTGATGGTCGTGATGGACCAACGGATGCGGCTGGCGGAATAGTTGACCCATTTACCTATCAATGCATAACAAAAACAAACCTTGATCCAATCAGCTGTTTAATAAACAATGATTCTTACATTGCATTGAAGGCAGCAGGTGATTTACTTGAAATCAACGCAACCGGTACCAATGTTGCCGATCTTCAGGTCTTGCTAATCCGGCCTTTATCTTGAATAATAGTTACACTTTCGGAAAGTATAACTATCAAAATTTGGAGAAATAAATGTTTAATAAATCCCAAACAATTGCCGGCTTCGATGATGAGCTATTCAAAGCAATTGCGGAGGAGCATCAGCGTCAGGAAGATCATATCGAACTAATCGCTTCAGAAAACTATACCAGCCCCAGAGTTATGGAAGCACAGGGCTCGCAACTTACCAACAAATATGCAGAAGGTTACCCTGGCAAACGCTATTACGGTGGCTGCGAGTTTGTTGACAAAGTTGAACAAATCGCTATTGACCGAGCAAAGGAATTATTTGACGCCGATTATGCCAATGTCCAACCCCATTCCGGCTCACAGGCCAACATGGCGGTATACATGGCGCTTGTCCAGCCCGGGGATACTATATTAGGTTTAAGCCTTGCAGATGGTGGCCATTTAACTCACGGCGCCAAACCCAATTTTTCCGGAAAAATTTATAATGCCGTTCAATATGGTCTCAATCATGAAACCGGGATTGTTGATTATGATCAGGTTGAAGCACTGGCATTGGAACATCGCCCAAAAATGATTGTTGCTGGTTTTTCTGCCTATTCTAGAATCATGGATTGGGATCGTTTCAGAACCATTGCCGATAAAGTTGGTGCCTATTTATTCGTCGATATGGCGCATGTAGCCGGGCTTGTTGCTGCCGGGCTTTACCCGAACCCTGTTCCAGTTGCCGATGTTGTCACAACAACCACTCACAAAAGTTTACGAGGACCACGTGGAGGCATCATCCTTTGCAAAAGCAACCCAGATCTGGAGAAAAAATTAAATTCCAATATTTTCCCTGGCATTCAGGGTGGCCCCTTGATGCATGTTATCGCAGCAAAAGCTGTTGCCTTCAAAGAAGCTTTACAGTCAGATTTTCAGATTTATCAGCAGCAAGTAGTGAAAAATGCTCAAGCTATGTCTGAAGTGTTCATCAAACGTGGTTTTGATGTGGTTTCTGGTGGCACAGACAATCATCTTATGCTGGTTTCTCTAATTGCCAAAGGAATTACTGGCAAAGCAGCAGATGAAGCATTAGGCAAAGCACATATTACCGTTAATAAAAATGCTGTACCCAATGACCCGGAATCACCTTTTGTTACCAGCGGTATCAGAGTAGGCACCCCCGCACCAACTTCCAGAGGTTTTAAAGAAGATCAAATGATTGAAGTTGCAAATTTAATGTGTGAAGTCATGGAAAATATGGATAATCCAACAGTAATATCGACTGTTCGAGAAAAAGTCACCATCCTTTGCTCTCGTTTCCCTGTTTATGGCGACTAAACTATGTCTGACATCGAAATTGCCCAACAAGCCACTTTAAAGCCTATCATTGCGCTTGCCGAAGAAAAACTTGGCATTCCTGCAGAGCAACTGGATCCCTACGGACATTATAAGGCCAAGATCTCCCTCGAATATATAAATGATCTTGTCGACCGGCCTGACGGCAAACTTATTCTGGTCACAGCGATTAGCCCTACCCCTGCCGGTGAAGGCAAAACAACGACTACTGTAGGCCTTGGCGATGCCATGAACCGCCTGGGCAAAAAAACCATTATGTGTTTGCGCGAACCTTCTTTGGGTCCTTGTTTTGGCATCAAGGGTGGCGCTGCCGGAGGTGGGCACTCCCAAGTCGTACCTATGGAAGATATTAATCTTCATTTTACTGGCGATTTTCATGCTATTGGTGTTGCGCATAATTTGTTGTCGGCTATGATTGATAATCACATCAATCATGGCAATTCACTTGATATTGATACCCGCAGAATCCAGTGGAAACGTGTTGTTGACATGAATGACCGGGCATTGCGTAAAATCACTGCTGGTCTTGGCGGTCCTGCTAATGGCTTTCCAAGAGAAGATGGTTATGACATCGTTGTTGCATCTGAAATTATGGCAATTTTATGTCTGGCTACCAGTCGCGCTGATTTGAAAGAACGCCTTGGCAGCATTGTAATTGGTTACAAAACCGACAAGGTGACTCCCGTTTATGCACGAGAATTAAAAGCACATGGTGCTATGGCGGCTTTGCTAAAAGATGCGATCAAACCAAATCTGGTACAAACTCTTGAAAATAATATAGCAGTTATTCATGGTGGCCCATTTGCCAACATTGCTCACGGCTGTAACACAGTTACTGCCACCAAAACAGGTTTGAAACTGGCTGATTATGTTGTGACAGAAGCCGGCTTTGGCGCTGATTTAGGTGCTGAAAAATTCATTGACATCAAATGCCGTATGTCTGGCCTAAAACCTTCTGCAGCTGTTCTTGTTGCAACTGCCAGAGCCTTGAAATTTCATGGCGGTATCGCAAAAAATAATCTTAATCATGAAAACCTGGAAGCTCTGGAAGAAGGTTTTGTTAATTTGGAGCGGCACTTGAACAACATCACCCAACATTACGGGTTACCTTGTGTCGTTTGTATTAATCACTTCACTTTTGATACCGATGCAGAAATTGCCCTGTTAAAAGAAAAATGTGAAGCCTTAGGTGCGAAATGTATTGTTTCTAAACATTGGGCGGAAGGTGGCGTAGGCGCCGAACAACTGGCCCGAGAAGTCATTAACGTCGTTGATAACCGGGAGCCAGAATTTTCCTATGTTTACGATGAAAATTTGAGTTTATGGAAAAAAATCGAGACTATCGCTACCAAGCTTTATGGCGCAGCAAATATATCTGCGAATGCCAAAGTAAAAAAACAATTATCAGACTGGCAAGCTGATTATGGAAAATTTCCTGTCTGCATGGCTAAAACCCAAATGTCCTTTTCTACGGATCCAAGTGCTAAAGGCGCGCCTTCCGGGCATACAGTCGAAATTAGTGAAGTCAGACTAGCAAATGGCGCAGGATTTATAGTCGCAATCGCAGGAAACATGATGACGATGCCGGGACTTCCGAAAACACCAGCCGCTGAAAGAATTGATATTCTTGATGACGGCACGATAACCGGGCTATTCTAAAAAGTCGGGTTGCTTGCAAAGCTTTGCAAGCAACCCTGTTTAGCCTGTTTTAATCAATGCATTCTATTTTTAACGACTTGGTTTTCTTGTGAAAATTATGAACACCCAGATGATTAATCTTTTGATTTGGCCCAAAAGCCAACTCAGATTCATTGAGAATTTCTTGCTCAGTAATCCCTAAAGATTTCATCAAATCAGGATGCTTGGCCATTTCCGTCAGCGTCAATTTAAAGTTGGCATTCTCATAGAGTGTAACTCTAGCTTTGGGGCCAACGATTAAGCTATCAATTTTCCTTTCCCAATTTTGGCCTTTAACATCGCGTAAATTGGACATTTTAAGAGGACCTTCCAGGCGACTATGATCTCCGATAAATTCAGCG
>JALXCS010000127.1 GCA_026990815.1 Methylomonas sp.
GTAACAATGCGATTAGGCTATCTTGTTCATCATCAGCTTTGACAATTAAGGTTTTCAGGCATTGTTTGCCCTCAATTTTAAAAAAATTGCAAACTTCTTCAATGCTATGCTGGTTTGGGGTGTCGACCAGCGTTAGTTTTTTTCCGGGTTCGGGACGAGTTCCTGAAGGCATCAGCGCTTCGGCTTTTTCAGTATTGGCCGCATATTCACTTTCTGTTGAGAAAGCAATTGCATCCTCTCCAGAATCTGCCAGCACATGAAATTCGTGCGAAACTGCGCCACCAATGGAACCTGAATCTGCTATAACTGCCCGGTAACGCAATCCTAGACGGGAAAAAATATTACTGTAGGCCTGATACATCAAATCATAGGTTTCTTGCAAAGACTGTTCGTCCGAATGAAAAGAATAAGCATCTTTCATAATAAATTCACGGCATCGCATAATGCCGAAACGTGGCCGGATTTCATCACGAAATTTGGTTTGTATCTGATAATAGGTGATCGGAAGTTGTTTGTAGCTCTTTAATTCATTTCGAGCTAGATCGGTAATGATTTCTTCATGAGTAGGGCCGAGACAAAAATCACGATCGTGCCGATCTTTCAATCTAGCCAGTTCAGGGCCATATAGGTCCCAACGGCCGGTTTCCTGCCATAAATCTGCTGGTTGCAATGCCGGCATCAAAACTTCAAGTGCTCCGGTTTTTTCCATTTCCTGACGTGTGATTTGTTCAACTTTGCGCAAAACCCTTAATCCCAGCGGCAACCATGTATAGAGACCTGTCGCCAGTTTACGGATCAAGCCAGCACGGATCATTAATTTATGGCTCGCAATTTCAGCGTCAGCAGGTGTTTCTTTTATGGTGTTTAATGGAAATCGGGAAGTTCTCATGATGGCGATAAAGATAAAAGGTTGGTATTTTAATATAATGGTCAGGTTTTTATTAATCTTTGTTTAACTGTTTTGGAGGCGGATCATTGATAGTGATTAATTTGCTATCATTCGCTAATTGTTTACGTTTGGAAAGTCTTTCCTGGCGTGCACGCATCAAATAACCGGCCAGACCACTACCCGAAGCGATTAATACCATAACCCCCACCGTTACAAGCTGGGTGAAGATCATCAAAGCCCCCGCACCCATTGCTGCAGCAAAGGCAGCTCCTACTTTAAAATTTGCTTTGGCGTGTACTTTCCGGGTCTCTTTTTCTATTTTTTGGTAACTTGCGGTGGCAATATCTGCTTTTTCCCGCTCAGCATTAACCAGTAATTGTTCACGATCACGGGCATGCTGTTCCTGTATTTTGAGGATTTCTTCTTTGTACATATCCCTGGCAATTGCCGAAAACCAAAATGAGGCCAAAATCGATACGAGCAAGGATAAAAAAATAATAACGACAACAAGTTGGCGCTGTTCTGATTGAAGGATTGCTGTATAGACAAGGCCAGCAGTTACCAGCTGGATTAATATAATCCCTGGTAAAAATTTAAACATCGCTTTTCATGATAGTGATCAAATATAGCCAAGATTTATCGTTCAATTGTATCTCAAAATACTATTTAGCTGCCTAGCTTATATTGCTTTTAAAATCAATTTTTTGACTCGATGCTATTTTACCCAAAATGAATAATGAAAAAGCCACCATTAATGCACAGCTTTTTTGTGGGCTAGTAGGGGGAAAAGCAGATTTCATTTCTTTATAGACTGAATCCGAGACTTCATTGCGGTACAGATAGCAAGCTCTTGATTCCTCGGCGATCAAAAAAATATTGGCTTAACCTATGCGTAAAGTAAAGATTTTTTTAAAGTCACTGTGAAACCAATATCTACCCCTTGTTATCCGCATTGAAGCCCCGGCTCCCGGTTTAGAAAGCAAAAAACTTTTGGTTTTTGCGTTAGCAACACTCGTTCATCGCGCTTATTGAAAC
>JALXCS010000128.1 GCA_026990815.1 Methylomonas sp.
GAACAGACTTAATCATCGTCCGCGAAAAACGCTGAATTTTAAAACCCCTCATGAAGTTTTTTTTGGAAATGCTCAGCGTAAGGTTGTATGAATACTAAAATTGCACTTCGGAGTTGAATTCGCGCGTTAAAAAAGATAATGTCTTGCAAAAATTAATTCTGCCCGTTTATGGTAAAGGCTTATGGTCAACACTCTATGGTTTTTTGGCGCTGGAAGCTGACGCCAAAACCATTGCCGGCATAACATTTTATCAACAGGGAGAAACACCAGGCTTAGGAGGTGAAATAACGAATCCTCGTTGGCAACAGCAATGGCAAGGTAAACAAGCTTTTGACTCAAGTGGAAAGGTGATTATCACTGTTATTAAAGGTGAAGTTAACCTCAATGCATCAGAATCCAGGTATCAAGTTGATGGTCTTGCTGGTGCAACATTAACAAGTCGGGGGGTTAATAACCTGGTGCGTTTCTGGTTAGGTCGTTATGGCTTCGGTCCTTTTTTGAATAAATTAAGGAGTGAAAGTAATGATTGAGCAAGAAACAATACTGCTGAGTATGGCCGCATTTACCGGTATTGTCGTCTTACTGGTCACGATTATTTTGATTGTTCGTTCCAAGTTGTTTCCCGGTGAGCAAGTTAATATTTTGATTAACCATGATCCTGACCATCAATTGCAAGTCCCAGTAGGGGATAAATTATTGATGGTGTTAGCTGATCAGGGTATCTACTTGCCTTCTGCATGCGGTGGTGCCGGTACTTGTGGTCAATGCCGTGTTATTGTAAACCAGGGGGGTGGTAAACTATTGCCAACTGAACGAGCTAAGCTCAGCAATAAGCAAATACGCAGCCATTACCGACTCGCTTGCCAGCTTAAAGTCAAAGAAGACCTGGCTATTGAAATACCGGCCCAATTATTAACAGTCAGTCATTGGGATTGTGTAGTTCGCTCCAATAAATGTGTAGCAACATTTATTAAAGAATTAATTATGGACTTACCCCCTGGTGAACAACTCAATTTTCGCGCTGGAGGATATATTCTACTGGAAGCTCCACCCTATTCGCTGTGCTATCGCGATTTTGATATCGATGAAAAATATCGACCAACGTGGGATAAATTTAATCTCTGGCAATATAATTCAACACTCAATGAACCCACAACACGAGCCTATTCTATGGCTAATTATCCTGAGGAAAAAGGCATCATTATGCTGAATGTACGCATAGCTTCACCTCCTCCTAAACAACCCAATGTACCGCCAGGTAAGGTTTCTTCCTACATATATAGTTTGAGAAAAGGAGACAAGGTAAGGGTGTCCGGACCATATGGTGAATTTTTTGCTCGTGAAACGAATAATGAAATGATTTTTGTTGGCGGGGGTTCTGGTATGGCGCCTATGCGATCACATATATTTGATCAGTTGAAACGTCTGCATACGAAAAGAAAAATATCTTTTTGGTATGGAGCAAGAAGCCTGAATGAAGTTTTTTATATTGATGATTTTAATTCTCTTGCACAAGAATTTGATAATTTTGATTGGACAATAGGTCTTTCTGACCCACAACCTGAAGATAGTTGGGAAGGAAAAACAGGTTTTATTCACCAAATTTTGTACGATAACTATCTAAAATTCCACGATTCACCGGAAGATTGTGAATATTATTTATGCGGTCCTCCAATGATGATTTCTGCAGTTCAAACCATGTTATTTGATCTTGGGGTAGATTCAGAAAATATATTATTTGATAAGTTTGGGGGTTAGCTTTCAAAGCAAAGCTAAATGAACCATTAAAAACAAAATCAATCTCATTATCATTGTTGGTGAAACTTGTTTCTGCTTGTAATCCGAGATTGTAGATTGAGCTTTTTTTCTTGGTGATCATTAAAAGCTTGACATGTGTGTTACTCGAAGGTTTTAGGATTTGCTCTAAATGTACATGTAAATCGCTTACTAAATTAAGGAGAGGAAAATGTATATAAACCGTGAAATCGAATTGCTACTGCCCTCGAGTAATATGGGTTCTTTAGATCAGAAAAAAGATAGTGGAGTTGTTGATAATGAGATTTTTCCAGGTGTTAACAATAATTGTATTGAAAAAACTATAGCCCGGCATCAATGGATTTCGGAATCAGCCTATTTCAAAGCGGAAGCCCGTTTTTTTGCAGCAGGCCATGAATTGGACGACTGGTTGGATGCAGAAAAGGAGTATTTTGAGATGCTGATTACATCCTATCTATCGGTTTGTAGAGAGGATGGTGGACTTAGTAAAATAAATTTGCAACAACTGGCTAAATTAATCGGAGTTAAAAACCCGGAAAATATATCTCAAATTAATGAATTGGTTCGAGCTATCCAAAAAGCAACTCAAAAACGCCCTTGTTTTCAGTCTGATCAATCTGAGTCATGTCAGGACATTGATTGTAAATGGCGAAATGAATGCAAAAAATTGATTGCAGAATGGATGCGCTGATTGTGGTCCGTTGTAGAACATATATTTGATGGTGTAACAATGCTCTACCAGGTAAGTGAGTTGGCTTTAAAGTGTAATGTCAGTAAAGATACTGTCAGATACTATGCAAAAATCGGTTTGCTTCGGCCTCAGCGCGACTCAAATAATGGCTATCAGTATTTTACCGATCAAGATGTACGATATTTGGAATTCATCAAGAGAGCTAAATATCTAGGATACACACTGAAGGAAATTAAACACATCTTTGATGAAAGTCAGAAAGGCTCCTCTCCTTGTCCACTGGTTCGTGATCTTATTCAAGAGCGAATTGAGTCAAATAAGAAACAATTGATACAACTCGTCGAACTGCAGCAGCATATGGAAACAGCATTAACTAAGTGGCGGAAGATGCCAGATGGTGTTCCTGACGGTAATAGTATCTGCAAATTGATTGAATCCATTGATTCACCATAGGTAATTAACTGACGTTTATGATACATACAAGTGACAATGACAAGGAATAGAATGGTTTAGTGGGTAACCAATATATTTCCATAACAATAAAAAGCAGGAGGAGCAGATGGAAGAATTAATTTCATTTTTGGGTTATGCAGTATTTTTTTATTTGATCATGCGATTTTCATGTGGAGCTCATATGGTTCATGGCTCTCATCACCGAGGAAAATCAAAAACAACAATTGATCCCGTTTGTGGTATGGAAGTCTCACGGGAAAAGGGGTTTAGTAAAATGTTTCATGGCAAAGAATATCGATTTTGTTCTCGAAATTGTCTGTTGAAATTTGATGATAGCCCTGAAAAATTCCTTAACTCGGACGGAGAAGCCTCATGAAACAAACCATTTCATTAACGGCAGTAGGGCATGCCAGTAGTTTATTTTTGGCGATGACATTCATCTTGTGTGTCATTTTTGATTTGCTCTTTCCTGATGCTGCAATGTATCGAAGTTGGCAGGCATTATTGCCAGGCTTCAAATGGTTGAGTTGGGGAAGTTTTTTCTTGGGGCTGATTGAGAGTTATGGTTATGGCTGGTATTTCGCACTGATCTGGGTGCCGATTTATAACCTCAGTATCCATCTTCAGGAGAAACATCAACAATGTTCACACAATGAAACTCATCATCAACACCAACCTTCAACAAACAAAAATCATGCATTAAACGCTTTAACTCATCCTATATACAGTTGTCCTATGCATCCGGAAATTCAACAGGACAAACCAGGAGATTGTCCAAAATGTGGTATGACTTTAGAAGCTGTTTCCAATACTTCCGTTTTATTGCAAAAACAATATGTGTGTCCAATGCACCCTGAGATTGTTCGTAATGAACCAGGTGATTGTCCTATATGTGGTATGGCCTTGGAAGCGCGTGAAATTGAATCCGAAGAAGATACTACTGAGCTTAATAATATGACAAGACGGTTTTGGGTGAGTGTCGTGCTTGCAATACCCGTCTTCATAGTTGCCATGGTTCATGATTTAGCACCGACTTTATTGCCTTCATCGATATCCACCCGACAAATACAGTGGTTTGAATTTGCGTTGGCCACACCTGTTGTGTGGTGGTGTGGCTGGATCTTCTTTCAAAAAGGCTGGGCGTCATTAGTGAACCGTAGCCTCAATATGTTTACATTAATATCCTTGGGTGTTGGCGTGGCCTGGACATATAGTGTGGTAGCAACATTTTTACCAGATATTTTTCCTGAAACCATGCGTGATGAAAGTGGTGCAGTAGCTGTATATTTTGAAGCTGCGGCCGTCATTACCGCATTGGTATTGTTAGGGCAAGTATTGGAATTGCGCGCTCGAAGTCAAACCAGTGCAGCCATTAAGTTATTATTAGGGTTGGCACCCAAATCTGCACGGTTGGTTAATGATAATGGTGAAGAAATTGATGTACCACTCGAACAAGTTAAACCCGGTGATATTTTACGTGTACGGCCAGGTGAGAAAATTCCTGTAGATGGTACGGTACTCGAGGGAAATAGTTCTGTCGATGAATCAATGGTAACGGGTGAACCGATACCTGTTGAAAAGATAGCTGGTGACATTCTGATTGGTGCTACAGTAAATGGTACCGGCAGTTTGTTAATGCGCGCTGAAAAAGTTGGTAGCGAAACTTTGCTGTCGCAAATTGTCCACATGGTAAGTGAAGCGCAACGTAGTCGCGCTCCAATACAAAAACTGGTTGATGTTGTTGCTGCCTATTTTGTACCGGCTGTGGTAATAACTGCAGTGCTTACCCTGATAGTTTGGTGGGCATGGGGTCCGGAGCCGCGTTTAGCACATGCCGTTGTTAACGCAGTAGCAGTATTGATTATTGCTTGTCCATGTGCACTTGGTTTAGCAACGCCAATGTCTATTATGGTCGGTACTGGTCGTGGTGCGATGGCAGGCGTCTTGATTAAAAATGCTGAGGTCTTGGAGGTTATGGAAAAAGTCGATACATTGGTAGTGGATAAAACCGGCACATTGACGGAGGGGAAGCCCAGTTTAACCTCTGTTGTTTCAGCTAATGGTTTTACGGATCAGGATGTTCTGCAATTAGCTGCAAGTCTGGAACGGGCAAGTGAACACCCACTTGCTGAAGCCATTGTCAAAGGTGCTGAAAATAGAGATTTAATTTTGGTACAAGTTGATGGCTTTGATTCGCTGACAGGGCGAGGCGTTACTGGGGAAGTTATAGGTCATAAAGTTGCACTGGGCAACCGAAAACTAATGCAGGAGTTAAATATTAATATCGATGCTCTTGTCGAGCAGGCTGAATCTTTACGTAAAGATGGTCAAACAGTTATGTTTGTCAGTATCAATGGTAAAGCAGCTGGTCTAATTGGTGTGGCTGATCCAATTAAGACTACTACACAGGAAGCATTACAGACACTACATGAGGAAGGTATCAAAGTTGTTATGCTGACAGGAGATAGCCGTACTACTGCAGAAGCGGTTGCTCGTAAACTTGGTATCGATGAAGTCAAGGCCGAGGTGTTACCCGAGCAGAAGACTGACGTCGTTAAGCAATTACAGTCAGAAGGACATATTGTCGCAATGGCAGGTGATGGTATCAATGATGCACCTGCTTTGGCGCAGGCAAATGTGGGTATTGCAATGGGAACGGGTACAGATGTTGCGATGGAAAGTGCGGGTATTACGTTGGTGAAAGGTAATTTAATGGGCATAGCTAAAGCCCGTCGTTTAAGCCATGCCACAATGCGCAATATTCGACAGAACCTTTTCTTTGCCTTTATCTACAACACCTTGGGCGTGCCAGTCGCTGCAGGGGTATTGTATCCATTTTTTGGGTTATTACTTTCACCAATGATTGCGGCCGCAGCCATGAGTTTCAGTTCAGTTTCAGTCATTTTTAATGCTTTGAGGTTACGCAGATTACCTCTTTAACGGTGGCATTATGATGCTTACAATATTTTTAGCCATATTTCTGGTTATTCTTACTTTTCTTGCCCATTACCAGGTATTGCTGTTGCTATCCATTTACGTTCCCCGTCTACATCTCCACGATCAGACTCGAGTGTTAATGATTATATTTGTTTTGTTTTTAACGCATGTTACAGAAATAGTTTTTTATGCTGTTATTTTTGGCTGGTCTGTTGAAATTCTTGAACTTGGAGCATTAGAAGGCGTCGAAGTAACGACTTTGATGGAGTATTTTTATTTTTCCAGCGTTATCTACACTTCATTAGGTTTAGGGGATGTCTTTCCGAGCGGACACATCCGGTTTTTGGTGGGAGTAGAAGCACTTAATGGACTTTTATTGATTGCATGGTCCGCATCATTTACTTTTGTTGCTATGGGACGTTTATGGCCTTGGAGTGAATGTTGTGATGTTGAAGATCATAAATCTACAAAAGGGAAATAAAGACAATGCAATAAATTTATTAATACATACCAAGGGTATAGCCATATCATGATGTAAGTTAACAATAAGCCACACCATATTGACTGACCTTACCCCAAAATTGCTCCCATCGATTGGAACGCTCCAAGGTTCTCAAACTGAGGATAATGGATGCCCCTTTTTGGCGCCATTTCATTCCTGATTGACATAAGCGTTGCTTGACAATTATTTTACAGGCCGCTTCTGTGACCCCCGAACCAATGGGTAAATCCTGCGCGACGAGTGATGCATAATCCATGCGGATACCCTGGTTACTAAAATATACTATTCGCGATCAAGAATGCACATAAACTAGATGACGTATTGTATTGATAGCGAATATAATAACGACATG
>JALXCS010000129.1 GCA_026990815.1 Methylomonas sp.
AGTAGTATTTGCAATTGAGTTTGCAATTTTTCTTTAACTTGTTCAGCCTCGACAAGCTCTTGTTTGGCAAGTTCACGTATTTCCGGGTCTTCATCTTGAGCCATTTCTTTGGCCGATTCGATAGACTTTTGAGTATTTTTGTATTCGTTATAGCAATCAACAATAGGGTTTATTTGAGCGTATTCCTGACTGAGGGATCGGAATTTATTTTGGTCATTTTGAATTTCTGGCTCCGAAAGTAATGCGGCAATTTCGTGAAAACGATCGTGCAAATTATCCAGATTATTTTGTATGCTTGTTTTCATTAGTATTATCTAATTTAAAAATTTCTCTGGCAGCAGCGACCAGATCATGTCTATCGTTGGCTCCTGCTTGTCTGATTTGACTGCTTGGGGTATGGGTGAGTTTATTGGTTAAGGTATGGGCTAGATAAGTTGCTACTTGTTGGGCAGATGCTCCATTTGCTAGTTTTGAAAGGGCCTTTTGCAATGTCTCTTCTCGAATAATGTCAGCTTGAAATCGAAAATCCCTGATTGTGGCGTGAGCACCCTGAGAACGTAACCAGGACAGGAAGTGTTCTGCTTTGGTTTCAATGATTTCTTCGGCCTGTTCAGCTGCCTGACGCCGCGAATCCATGTTTTCGTTAATGGCATTTTGCAAATCATCAACTGTATAGAGATAAATATCATTTAATTGTTCAACCTCAGGCTCAATATCTCGCGGAACAGCAAGATCAACCATGAAAATAGGTTTGTGTTTACGTTTTTTAATCGCGCTTTCAACTAGTCCCTTTCCAAGAATTGGTAATTGGCTGGCGGTGGAGGAAATCACTATGTCAGCTTCGGCTAGATGTTTTGGCAGTTCAGATAAGGCAATAGCATAACCATTAAATTGACTGGCAAGTGAATGGGCTTTGTCAAATGTACGGTTAGCAATAATAATATTGCCAATTTGTTGCTGGTAAAGGTGGCGGGCAGTTAATTCGATGGTTTCTCCAGCTCCAATCAAAATGGCTGTTTGTTCGCTTAGCTTGTTGAAAATTTGTTGTGCCAACCTGACTGCTGCAAAGGCTATCGATACCGGACTGGAACCAATCTCTGTATCTGTTCTTACTTTTTTGGCAGTTGCAAAAGTATGTTGGAATAACTTGCCTAAGTGTTTACCAATTGTTCCCGCTTCACAGGCCGTTTGATAGGCAGTTTTCATTTGCCCGAGAATTTGGGGTTCTCCTAAAATCATGGAGTCAAGGCCGCAAGCGACTCTGAACATATGTCGAATTAACTGGCTGTCGTAATGAGTATAAAGATAAGGTGCAAAATCTTCCGCTTTGATTTTTCGGCTATCAGAAATCCAGTCAATTAAAATTTGCTGGTCATTGGATTCAAGATCGCAATAGAATTCAGTTCTGTTGCAGGTGGAGAGGATCGCTGCTTCATTAATTTCTTTTCTTTGCCATAATTCCTGTAGACAGGGGGAAAGAATTTCAGCGGGGAAAGCTAAGCGTTCGCGTATCGAAACCGGGGCAGTGTTATAATTGATGCCAACGCTGAGAAGAGTCATGTCTTGAATGTTTCTATGAGTTCTTGAACTTAAAAAATTCTGTTATTATCTATAAGTTTTAGATATGGTATTGCCAGCTATAATTGGGATTGCAAATTGTTGGGTAAATTTGAAAGCCGTTGAAACTATATGTCGTTTGTTTTTTTAAGATTAACCATTTTCCAGTATGCTTTTCAATCGAAAAATGTTTTGATCGGTTGTTTTTGCTGTAAGTGTGTTTGAGTTTTTTGTGGTATTTTGATGAGTATAAAGGCGTTTTTAAGAGAAAAAGGATATAACTTTGATTGGTTTCGATTTGCATAGCATATATTTTATGCGAAATTATAGGGTAATCCAAATTAACAGCAAC
>JALXCS010000130.1 GCA_026990815.1 Methylomonas sp.
GATGCAACACTTCAAGGTGTTTAATCTCGTCGGCTGATAGCTGGTAATCATTCATGTCGTTATTATATTCGCTATCAATACAATACGTCATCTAGTTTATGTGCATTCTTGATCGCGAATAGTATACATATTCTAAGCAGTTGGGGAACAGATGGAACATTCAAGGAAAATAATATACAACATTCAGTATTGAGTGCTGCTGGAAAAACAGTGACGCCGTTATTAAAACCAATGGGAATTGAGCAGGAAAACTGGCCGGCCACTGTGGCTGCATTTACGGGTGTGTTGCATAAAGCCGTTATTATCAGCACATTAAAAACCATTTATGCCGAAACCGAACATACCGTGCAAACAAGAGAAAAGCACTTTGAATTCTGGGCGGCCATAAAACACGCTTTTATGACTATTCCGATGGGATTAAAAAAAATGTTGAGCATCAATGGCGTATCAAAACATAACCAATCAAATAGTGCTTTTTTTACTGCATTACATAAAAATTTTCGTGGCCAAATCGGTGTTTATGCCTATTTATTATTTGTGCTGATGTATTTTCCCTGCATTGCTACCACCTCATCCGCTTATAAGGAATCTGGTTTTGGCTGGACTGCTTTTATGTGGATATGGACCACAGGCTTAGCCTACCTGATTGCAACACTATTTTATCAACTAGCAACATTCCAGCATCACCCTGAAACAGCAATTGCCTGGGTGATAAGTTCTCTCTTCGTTATAGCTCTTGTGGTGCTGGGGTTTTTATATTGGGATAAACGACAAAAAATTTCCGACTTACCCAATCTGTAACCTGAATCCGTAATTTCAATGCGGATTCAGGAATAGATAAACCGCCAATTTACTTAGTGGACAAATCAATGCAAATAATTAATTACAAATCATATTTCGATAAATTCGATGCTGCGCTTTTAAAAATCAGTCCCAATCAAGGCATCATGCTATTGCGCGTTATCGCCTCTGTAATCCCTGTGCTTTGTTTCGGAATAGACGCCCTGTATGGAGTCCCAGTATTGTTTTGGTTAGGAATACCATTCTATCTTTTTTGTCTGGCCATCTATCTGGAAGCCTTTTTAAAAGCAGTGTTATTAATGAACAAGGTCTCTGCCGAGCTACTCATTGTCTTGGTAATGACAGTAACCTTGATTGATGGCGAACCGTTAAGCGGGGCTATGGTCGCCTGGTTCATTGGATTAGGCTTGTATATCTCGTTCACTATTATTAGAAAAAATCGGGAAAAAATAGAAAGCCTCATTCAAGAAGGAAAGAAAACCGCTAATGTAATTGACGGTGATTCCATCAGAGAAGTGCCTATCACCGAGGTGAAAAAACATGATCTGGTCATTGTCCCTAAGGGGGCTATGATTGCGGTCGATGGAACAATAATAGAGGGTGATTCATCAATCGATGAACCCTTTGTTACCGGAGAACCCTTCCCTGTTTTTAAAAAGGCCGGATCCAGCGTAACATCTGGAACACTGAATCTGACAGCGCCTTTGAAAATAAAAGCTGAAAAGGATGGTGATGATTCATTTGTTGCGGTCATGGCTCAGGAGATTGAAGCCAACCTGTCGAAAAAATCAGATTTACAAAAAAGAGCAGACAGTACCGTACAGGTCCTGTTGTTATCTGTCACAGCTTATGCCTTTTTGTTATTTTTTGTCACAGGTAGCTTGCACTTGATGGCAACCGCGCTGGCAGTATTGTGTCCTTGTGCCTGGGCATTGGCTACACCCACCGCATTTGCTGCCACCATCGGCAAATTGGCACGGAACGATATACTATCCACGCTCAAAAATACCCCGTTTGCCCATCAATGATCTGAAATTTTTCAGACAATAACGAACGCAAAGGAGCATGATGCTCATCGAGGTTGTCGAAGAAGCTCGAAC
>JALXCS010000131.1 GCA_026990815.1 Methylomonas sp.
ACTTTTGAACCGCCACGAACTGAAAACCAGCAATCAGGCTGGCATTGTAAACCCAATCAGGAAAAAGGCACCTGGGATTGTAATCTAGTTGGGCCAGACCCTCGAAGTCAACCACGATTAATGGCCGAAGAGGATTACTCAATCTTTAGGCTTTTTGGTAATCCAACTTACGGTCAAAGGCAAGAGAATATTTTTCTGACTTTGATGAATGAGTTTAAAACCAATCCTTGGGGTGCTTGTGTCGGGCCCAAAAAAACGGCCCCACCACAATTTTTAGCTGACCTGGGGCTTAGGGAATCGACACCAATGGAAATTATCTCGGATTATTCCGAAATTTTTGATGATGAAATCAGTAGTTTTATGGGTAATGTCGATATGCGCCGCGCTGATCAACATATGATGGCAGGGATGGCTACTTATGATTCTGTAGCTGAAACTATGGATTTGCAAGGTCATGTTTTATACAGTGAAAATGGGCTGGCGTTGTTTAGTGATTCTGCGTTTTTGAAACTGCCCGAAGACAAAGCCAAGCTAAGAAATGTTTTATTTATAACACCTGAGGCCCCATTAAGAGGACAAGCCAGGGTTGCTTATCGAGATTCAGCAACTTTTTCTTATTATAAAGAAGCTAATTTCACCAGTTGTCCGCCCGGCAATCAGGACTGGATTATGCATGCTTCCCGGTTGAAATTGAATAAAAAAACCGGAAAGGGTTCTGCAAAACATGCCTGGTTGGAATTTAAAGGTATTCCATTTCTATATTCCCCGTATATTTCTTTTCCACTTGATAATCGTCGTCTTACAGGCTTTTTAACACCGAGCTGGGATAATACTGACAGAAGTGGTTTCGGGGTTCACATTCCTTTCTACTGGAATATTGCACCGAATTATGATGCTTTGTTTTGGGCGCGATATTTCAGTAAACGTGGTTTTGCTTTCGGTTCATTATTTAGGTATCTGACTGAGTCATCAGAGGGTTCATTTGAATTCGAGCTCTTGCCCAGTGATGACCTGGCTGGTGAGACCAGGGGAGGTTTGTTTGATGATAATGGCAATCCGGTGACGTTAGCTGATCGTACCATTGACCAGTTTGCTACCACTAAATCATTTCGTGGTGCTGCAAGATTCAAAAACAAGACCCAGTTTACCAGAACTTTGGCGTCGCAAATGGACCTGAATTATGTTTCTGATCCTTATTATTTTGATGATCTGGGGAATAGCTTACGTATTTCAACAGCATCCTATTTGCATAGTTTTGCCAATTTTTCCTATAACGATCAGTTCGGTAATAAAGATGAAGAGCAAACTGAAGTAGCTTTTTTTACTCAAGTTGAAAACTATCAAAATATTGATATCAGACAAACAGGCCTGCCATATCAACGTTTACCTCAAGTGACTCTGAATATTGATAGAGATTTCGATTTTATGCCACTATCTTTGGGCTTAGAAACGGAATATGTTTATTTCCATAAAAAAAATATTGATGATTTCTTTGGTATAGAGTTAGATGATTTTCGTTCACCATCGATTATTAAAGCGGAACAGGAACGTATTAACAGAGGGGAAAATGTTGAGCCTTTGATAGGCCAGAGATTTAATATCAAACCTTCAATTAGCTTCCCTTATGAGACGGCCAGCTTTTTCATTACCCCTAAAATTTCAGTGCAGCATACCCAGTATTGGTTGACCAATCGCCAAGTAAATAAGCCAGGCAGAATTTCCAGGACATTGCCTATTGCTTCACTTGACACTGGATTGTTTTTTGAACGGGAGTTTGGTGATCAGGACTCAGGTTTTATTCACACGATCGAGCCGCGTTTATTTTATGTTTATATCCCATATAAGGATCAGAATGATATTCCATTATTTGATACTGGAGAGTTTGACTTTACAGGC
>JALXCS010000132.1 GCA_026990815.1 Methylomonas sp.
ACAAAGCAATTTATGATTCTATTGAATTGAATTGAATTGAATTGAATAAAGCTAAAATATAAATGAGAATTGCAAGTAGAGTAAGGGGCTGCTATAATGACCTGCTAGATTGATCGTAAAGATTTATCAGGCGCGTAGCTCAGTTGGTTAGAGCACCACCTTGACATGGTGGGGGTCGGTAGTTCGAATCTACTCGCGCCTACCAGATTAATAAAGCATCGCCAAGCGATGCTTTTTTTGTTTGTGGCTAATGATTGTAAATTTAAGAAAATGCCTGTAATTACCCTGACTGACGGTTCAAAACGTGAGTTTGAACAGGCTGTATCTGTTATGGATGTGGCTTCATCAATTGGTTCCGGTTTGGCTAAAGCCACTTTAGCCGGGAAAGTTAATGGCGAAGTTGTCGATGCCAGTTTTGTAATCGACAAAGATAGTGATTTACAAATCATTACCGCTAAAGATGATGAAGGTCTTGAGATCATCAGGCACTCCACAGCACACCTACTAGCCCAAGCAGTCAAACAATTATTTCCGGAAGCTCAAGTGACGATCGGACCCGTCATAGAAAATGGTTTTTATTACGATTTTGCTTTTTCAAGATCTTTCACCCCGGAAGATCTTGAGGCTATTGAAAAGAGAATGGCGGAATTGGTTGCTGAAAACCTGCCTGTGACTCGTTCCGTGTTAAGTCGTGATGAGGCAATCGAGTTTTTTAGAAATCAAAATGAGATTTACAAGGCGGAAATCATCGAATCGATCCCCGCTAATGAAGATTTGTCTTTATACGCCCAGGGTGATTTTACCGATTTATGTCGTGGTCCCCATGTTCCTAGTACCGGCAAGTTAAAAGCATTCAAATTGATGAAGATTGCTGGCGCTTATTGGCGTGGTGATTCCAACAATGAAATGCTGCAACGAATTTATGGTACGGCATGGGCCGATAAAAAAGCGCTGAAAGCTTATTTGTACCGCCTCGAAGAAGCGGAAAAACGCGATCATCGTAAATTGGCAAAAAGCCTGGATTTATTCCATAGCCAGGAGGAAGCGCCGGGGATGGTGTTTTGGCATGAAAAAGGATGGGTGATTTACCAGCAAGTTGAACAGTATATTCGTGAAAAGTTACGATTTCAGGGATATGGAGAGGTTAGAACCCCCCAAATCGTTGATCGTTCATTGTGGGAAAAATCTGGTCATTGGGACAAGTTCGGAGATATGATTTTTACCACTCATTCCGAACATCGCGATTATGCTATCAAACCGATGAATTGCCCTTGCCATGTTCAAATTTATAATCAGGGTATTAAAAGCTATCGCGATTTGCCGATTCGGATGGCGGAATTTGGTTCTTGTCACCGTAATGAGCCTTCAGGTACCTTGCATGGTTTGATGCGAGTTCGAAATTTTGTTCAGGACGATGCCCATATTTTTTGTACAGAAGAGCAAATCCAGGAAGAAGTCTCTGCATTTATTGATCTGTTATTTGACGTCTATAAAGATTTCGGTTTTACCCAGGTGTTAATCAAATTATCAACTCGTCCTGAAAACCGAGTAGGTGATGATGCAGTTTGGGACAAGGCAGAGCAAGCTTTGGAATTGGCTCTCAATAGCAAAGGGCTTGATTGGGAATTGCAGCCGGGCGAGGGAGCATTTTATGGGCCAAAAATTGAATTCTCGTTAAAAGATTGCCTTGATAGAGTCTGGCAGTGTGGTACCATTCAGGTGGATTTTTCAATGCCAGGACGGCTAGGTGCGACTTATATTGCTGAAGATGGATCCAAACAGACCCCCGTCATGTTGCACCGGGCAATTTTAGGTTCATTAGAACGATTTATCGGGATTTTAATTGAGCAGTATTCCGGTACTATGCCAGTTTGGCTGTCTCCTGTTCAAATAGTGATTATGAACATAGCTGACCGCCATGAGCAATATGCCAAGCAACTTAAGAAAAAGTTTGAAAAACAGGGTTTTAGAGTTAAAATAGACTTAAGAAATGAGAAAATTGGTTTCAAGATTCGCGAACATTCAATGCAACGCATACCATACCTTTTAATAATAGGGGATAAAGAGATGGATAATCAAACAGTTGCAGTTCGTACCCAAAAAGGTGAGGATCTTGGAGGATTATCGAGTGACGAGTTTATACAACATTTAAAGAATGTCATTGAAACTAGAAAATAAATATTACTGGAGGACTGAAGTATCGCTGCCAAAAAAAATGAAACGCGCCTGAATGATGAAATAACTGCAAGAAGAGTAAGAGTGACAGGTGTTGATGGGGAACAGTTGGGCATCATGTCATTAGATGAAGCTAAACAACTTGCTTATGAAGCTGATTTAGATTTGGTGGAAATTTCTCCGAATGCTGATCCGCCGGTTTGCCGGATAATGAATTACGGAAAATATCAGTTTGAACAAAGCAAGAAATTACAGGCGGCAAAAAAGAAACAAAAGCAGGTACAGATTAAGGAAATAAAATTTAGACCGGGTACTGATGAAGGAGATTATCAGGTAAAAATGCGAAATCTGGTGAAATTTCTCAATGAAGGAAATAAGACCAAAGTTACGCTTCGTTTTAGAGGCCGTGAAATGGCTCATCGGGAAATTGGCATGGCATTATTAAAGCGTGTTGAAAAGGACTTGTCGGATATCGCGGCAGTCGAGCAATTTCCTAAGATGGAAGGACGCCAGATGGTGATGGTCTTAGCTCCAATCAAGAAAAAGCATTAGAATTTTCTTTCTTTAAAGTAACTAATGGAGTGGTTACTAAATCTTGTAGTGCAATGCAAGTGAAATTCTTCAGGGCCATGCATTTTGCCTTGCTGGGTTTTTTCTCAGGGATGTTTGATTTTAATCTTAAGTGGAGAAAACAAATGCCAAAAATTAAAACTAACCGTGGTGCTGCCAAGCGTTTTAAACGCACGGGTGGTGGCGGTTTTAAATGTAAACAGTCACACTTGCGTCATATCCTGACTAAAAAAAGTACTAAAAGAAAAAGACACTTGCGTAAAGCAGCGACTCTTCATCCTTCTGACGTGCCAATGGTTGCGCGGATGTTGCCCTATAGTTAAGGTTTTTAGGAGAAAATAATGTCAAGAGTAAAACGTGGTGTCACCGCCAGAGCAAGACATAAGAAAATATTAAAACAGGCGAAAGGTTATTATGGTGCTCGCAGTCGGGTTTTTAGAGTTGCTAAACAAGCTGTTATTAAAGCTGGGCAATATGCTTATCGCGATCGCAAGCAAAGAAAGCGTCAGTTTCGATCTTTATGGATTGTGCGGATTAATGCAGCAGCAAGGCAATGTGGAATTTCCTATAGCCGATTTATAAACGGTTTGACAAAAGCGAATGTTGCTATTGATCGTAAGGTTTTAGCTGATCTTGCTGTTCGTGACAGTGAGGCATTTGCAGAATTAGCAAAAATAGCAAAAGCTAATCATAGCCAACCATAAAATAAGTCAATCATGATAATCTGTCATGGTTGTTCAATTTTTATGTCGACGAAGTCGGACAGTGCAGTTGATATAATGAATATCGTGCTGTACCTGTCAGATGATAATGTCTGTGATGAATGGACATTATCATCATCAATAAAGATTTAATCTTTCCCTTAACAAATTTAAAATAAACTGAGTTGTCGGTGACTATCGAAGAAATTCTCACACAATCTTTATCAGATCTTGAAAAAGTAGCGGATTTAAATCAGCTGAATCAGGTTAGAGTTGCTTACCTTGGAAAAAAAGGTGTTTTTAGCTTGCAAATGAAAAAATTAGGGAAGCTTGAACCTGAAAAACGCCGCGAAGTTGGTCAGTTAATTAATGCTGCTAGAAATAAATTTCTGGCTGAACTAGAAGCCAGCAAAAACACACTGGAAAATTCTGCTTTAGCTGAGAGGTTGGCGAAAGAAGCGATTGACGTTACTTTACCGGGCCGTGGGCAATCAATCGGTGGTTTACATCCAGTAACCGTTACCTTGCGTCGAATTGAAGAAATTTTTGCAAGTGTTGGTTTTAAGGTAGTGGAAGGGCCTGAAATTGAAGACGATTATCATAATTTTGAAGCTTTAAATATTCCCGAACATCATCCAGCACGAGCAATGCATGATACTTTTTATTTTGATGAACATACGGTTTTAAGGACCCACACTTCACCAGTACAAATTCGAGTGATGGAAAGTGAAAAACCACCCCTGAAAGTAATTGCGCCAGGAAGAGTATATCGTTGTGATTCTGATATTACCCATACCCCAATGTTTCATCAGGTAGAAGGGTTTCTGGTTGATGAGAATGTGAGTTTTGTCGATTTAAAAGGCGTGGTCTATGAGTTTTTGCGTACATTTTTTGAAAAGGATATCCAAGTACGTTTCAGGCCTTCTTATTTTCCGTTTACTGAACCTTCGGCTGAGGTTGATATTGAATGTGTAATGTGTAATGGTAAAGGATGCCGGGTTTGTAGCCAGACAGGTTGGCTGGAAGTGATGGGCTGCGGCATGATTCATCCCGAAGTATTCCATGCAGTTAATATTGATAGTGATAAATACAACGGTTTCGCATTTGGTATGGGTGTTGAACGTTTGGCAATGTTGCGCTATGGAATTAATGATTTACGGTTGTTTTTTGAAAATGATCTTAAATTTCTTGAGCAGTTTCACTAGGGAGGGTATCAGATATGCAAATAAGTGAAGTTTGGCTTAGAGAGTTGGTTGACCCTCCTGTTCCAACAACTCAACTCGTTGAACAGTTGACCATGGCAGGTTTGGAAGTTGCTTCGGTTACTCCAGCTGCTGCTGATTTTAGCGGTGTGGTTATTGGAAAAGTGTTGTCAACGAAGCAACACCCGAATGCTGATAAACTCAAGATCTGCATGGTTGAAATTGGCAATGAAGAACCTTTACAAATTGTATGTGGTGCGAATAATGTCCAGCCTGGATTGAAAGTCCCAGCAGCTTTGATAGGAGCGGAGTTGCCGGGTGATTTTAAGATAAAAAAATCCAAATTACGTGGAGAGCTGTCCTTTGGAATGCTTTGTTCTGAAAAGGAACTGGGTTTGGCAGAAGATGCAGATGGCTTGTTGGAGTTATCCCCTGATGCACTAGTAGGTTTGGATATCCGAGAATATCTTGCTTTAAATGATTCAATTATTGAGGTTGATTTAACACCGAACCGTGCTGATTGCTTGAGTGTGGAAGGTATTGCTCGTGAAGTTGCGGTGTTGAATAGAATCGAATGGACCATGACTAAAGTTGATTCAGTTCCAGTCACACTCGATGAAAAGCAGTCTGTCGATGTGGAAAACGCGTTTGCATGTCCACGTTACCTGGGGCGATTAATAAAAAATGTTAATGCCAATGCTGAAACACCGGTTTGGATGCAAGAGAAATTACGGCGTTCAGGGTTGAGAAGTCTTGGGCCTTTGGTTGATGTGACCAATTATGTATTGTTAGAAATAGGGCAACCATTACATGCCTTTGATGCGGACAAGCTGCAAGGAACTGTCACTGTTCGCATGGGTAAGAAAAACGAGAAACTACCATTATTAAATGATCAGATTATTGAGCTAGATGACGATGTATTGGTGATTAGCGATGATCAACAACCTCTGGCTTTAGCGGGAGTAATGGGTGGAAGTGCAACAGCCGTCAGCGATAGCACACAAAATGTGTTTTTGGAGTGCGCTTATTTTTCACCGGAGAGCATAGCTGGTAAAGCTCGTCGATTTGGATTACACACAGATTCTTCGCATCGTTTTGAAAGAGGTGTTGATCCGACTGCGCAACATCGTGCTTTGGAACGAGCAACTGCTCTAATTATTGATATTGCTGGAGGAAACGTAGGCCCCATTACTGAAGCGGCAGCGGAGTCCGACTTACCCAAGAGATTACCAGTCACTCTCAGAAAAAACCGTATTGAAAGTATTTTAGGTATTACTTTACCAGATGGAGAGGTTACCGATATTTTTGAGCGATTGGGAATGGATGTCCGTGCAAATTTCGAAGGTTGGGAGATAACACCACCCGGTTTTCGCTTTGATATTTCTATTGAAGCAGATTTGATTGAAGAAATAGGCCGGATTTACGGTTATAACAATCTACCTGATCATCAGTTATTAATACGTGCTGAGCTTGGTGATGCACCTGAATCGGTTCTTCCAATCAAAAAGATTAAAGATATGCTGGTTGCAAAAGATTATCAGGAAGCAATCACCTATAGCTTTGTTGATGAGGAGATACAACAGTTAATTGCTCCTGATGATCAGCCAATTAGATTAAAAAACCCGATATCTTCAGACATGTTGGTAATGAGAAGCAGTTTATGGTGTGGCTTGATTAAAGCAGCATTACATAACACCAACAGACAGCAGAATCGGGTTAGATTTTTTGAAAATGGTTTAAGGTTTTTTCGGAAAAATAACGAAATAATTCAGGTAAAAACGTTGGCGGGCTTAGCTTTAGGAAATGTTTTTAACGAGCAATGGGCTGAAAAAAATAGACTGATTGACTTTTTTGATATTAAAGCAGATGTTGAGGCTATAATTTCCCTTTCGGGATATCCGGCCCATTTTGATGCCGGCCAACATCCTGCTCTTCATCCTGGACAAACAGCAAAAATCTTAACTGAGGTTGATAAATTATTTGGTTGGCTTGGCAT
>JALXCS010000133.1 GCA_026990815.1 Methylomonas sp.
ATAGCGCAGACCGCGAATTTTCGGTTAAAAATGTTGCTGAAGGCAACTACGTTCATCTGGGCGTTCATCAATTACCAGATAAAAATAATCATGGCGAAATTGCCAACATCGGTTTTGTTGTCGGCACAAATTGTGTTGCAGTGATTGATTCAGGAGGCAACCCATCTCAGGGTCAACAATTAAAAAAAGCTATTGAAAAAATTACTGAAACCCCTGTCTGCTATGTCATTAACAGCCATGTCCATCCTGACCATATTTTCGGCAATATTGCTTTTAAACAGCCCGGAATTAAATTTGTCGGCCATTATAAATTAGCAAGAGCTATGCAAATGCGCGCGCCATATTATATCGATAAGGCAAATGAACAACTGAATATCAAATTAACCGAGAAAGATATTATTCTTCCGGATATCAGTGTCAACAAACAAATGATACTAGACCTGGGAGGCCGAAAACTCATTATTACTGCCCATCCAACTGCCCATACAGATAATGACCTTAGTGTTTATGACCAGAAAACTGGAACAATGTGGCTGTCAGACCTGTTATTCATTGGTCATATTCCGGTTATTGACGGCAGTATTAAAGGCTGGATCAAAGAGCTTGAAAGACTGAAAAAACTTGAATATAAAACTGTCATACCTGGCCACGGCCCAGTTGTCACCAATTGGCCAAAGGCAATGCAACCAGAACTGAATTATTTAAAAACCCTTCTTAAGGAAATAAGGGAACAAATCAGACAGGGGAAATATCTAGAAGATGCTATTAATACTGTAGGGTTATCTGAGAAAAGTAACTGGCTTTTATTTGATCAGTTTCATAAAAAGAATATATCAAGTTCTTTTTCTGAACTGGAATGGGAAGACTAACTTATATGAGGAATTTCAAATGCGATTATGCAAACTTTTATTACCTATCTTTTTTCTTTTCCTGCCATTTGGCGCATCCGAAGCAAAAGACGAAACCGCCTGGAACTCATCCATCAAACCGCAGTATTTCCAGGAAAAAGAAATACAGGAAGGTGATGACATCATCGAAATTGACGCACCTTACAGAGCTGAAGATCCGGCTTTGGTGCCAATAAAAATTACCAGCAAAATCCCCCAAACTGATAATAAATACATTAAAAGAATTATGCTGTTTGTGGATAAAAATCCATATCCCTTCGTTGCAGACTTTGAATTTACCCCTTTGGCTGGCAAAGCCGATCTGGCTATGCGCATCAGAGTCAATACCTACAGTTATGTCAGGGCAGTAGCTGAAATGAATGATGGCAGACTGTATATGGCGAAAAAATTTGTCAAAGCTAGCGGTGGTTGTTCAGCACCGATAGGTGCCGATCTTGATGCAGCAATGAAAAGATTAGGAAAAATGAAATTCAGACTCGATAGCGATATTCAACAGGGGAAACCTGCACTGGCACAACTGTTAATCAGCCACCCAAATATTACTGGCATGCAAATGGATCAAGTTACCCGGTTTGTTAAAAAGCCGCATTTCATCAAAACCATTAAAGTCACATACAATAATCAACCGGTGCTGATCGCTAAAACAGATATTGCCATCAGTGCAGACCCTAACTTCAGATTCTATTTTGTTCCCGAAAAACCAGGAGAATTAAAAGCTGAATTTACAGATACCTTTTGTGAAAGCCCAACCAGTCGAACAGTCTGTAAACCGGGGAAAAGCTACGTCCAAACCGTCAAAATAAACCCCTAGTTTTTTTAAAAATGACCAAGCTCAGCCATTTTAACGATCAAGGCAATGTCCACATGGTCGATGTTGGCGATAAAGCCATCACCCAGCGTATCGCAGTCACAGAAGGTTTTATTACCATGCTTCCTGAAACTCTTCGATTGATTATTGAAGGCGGCCATAAAAAAGGTGATGTGCTTGCAATTGCCAGAATTGCTGGAATTATGGCCAGTAAAAAAACTGCTGAGTTAATCCCGCTTTGCCATCCGTTACCCATCACTCATGTAAATATTGATTTAAGCCCTGAACCAGATCAAAATCGGGTGGCCTGTCTAACTACGATTAAAACCAGCGGGCCAACTGGTGTGGAAATGGAAGCTCTCATTGCGACTCAGATCGCACTGATAACAATTTACGACATGTGTAAAGCAGTTGATCGTGGAATGTGTATTGATGGCGTTACATTGCTTGAAAAAAAAGGTGGTAAATCAGGGCATTGGGTAAAAGACTCTGATTAGCTATTTTATAAACAAAAAACGGGAAAAAAGCTTTTCCCGTTTTCCAATTTTATCAATTTACCATGACCCATTCGCCATTGTAATAATCGCTACTAAAGTTTCAATTTATGAATCTTCAAGATCTTTAAGAGCATCATTTTTTTCCACATAATCATAAAAATCATCCCTGAAATAGGTTTTATAACTATCATCTTTTCTAAATTGATCCAGAGCATCTGATAATTTTTCCCGATTTTCCTTGGTTTGTCTTTTGCCGTATTTTTTTAATACATAATTCAGTTCATGATCTTGCTTCGAAATATTGTCTCTATCAGATGGGAGCGCCATTTTTTTCTCCTATAAATACCATTAAAATCCAAAGTATTACATAACAATCAGCAAATTCAAAATCTATTAAATCTGCCGTCATTTAATACTGACAATTTTTTCAAGCATGACTTTAAAGTGATTCAAAATCTGGAAAAATTCTAACCCTGTTAGCCTTCCTTGCCATCAATTCTAGGCTTTGTCAAAACCGGCCAATAGATAAAAATAAATAAGGAAAATGCAGCTAACCAGAGAAATGTAGAAATAAGAATGGCAGTGTTATAAAGCCCTGAAAAAAGAATTGGCAAAAAAACCCGAATAAAAACTCCTGCGTTTAACAAAAAAAATGCAATGGCAATAACATTGGGGACCTTTAGCATTCTTCCAGTATGGCCTAAAGAAACTCTGGACATCATTCCCAGGGTTAAAATCCCGATGCTACCCATCGTAAAGGCATGCAAAGGCAAAGTAGGCAATATCACTTTATAAGCCGAGAAAGCCGTCAATAAAAAACCCAGAATAATCCATCCATAACCAGTGTACAGAATCCATAATAATGGCACATACCAAACTCTCTGACTATACCAATTTGCCACTCTTCTGGTATTAATCAATGCGGCAGTTATTGCAGCGATGGCAAGGCCAAAACCAGTGACGGTAAAAATCTCCAGCATAAACACCACCACCGCTGAAATAATAGCCGCATTATCCAGTGCTTGATCTCTTACCGCAATAATCCCCTGCAATCCCCGTTCAGTGAAAAAAGGTAAAACTCGTCCAGCTATGACCAGAATAATCAACATAATCGCCAGCAATATTATATTCACCCCCGTCCATGCAGTTGCCTCCTTAAACCCAAGCATTTCAAGGTGAATCATACCGTTTCCCAGCATCATCAAAGCAAGAAAACCAATAAAAATAAAACTTTTATAATGACCAGCTTGCCGAATCGGAATACTGATTTGCCAAGCTAAAAACGGTAAAAAAATAAAATCAATAAGTGCAATCAAGCCATCGGGAATCATCCCGGCATAAAAAGGCATGATTCTTCCATATAACCAAACCAGGCAAAGCGCGGCTAGTTTTCCGCCAGTGGCAGTAGCCCTACCAGTCCAGTTTTTCACCGCTGTTAATAAAAAACCGGCAATAACTGCCGTGGTATAACCCAGCAACATTTCATGCGCATGCCAATAATTGCCAACATAATAATGATTCGCCTCAAGCTGACCAAAATAAATGTTTTTCCACAAAGCAATTAACGCCAATGCGGACAAGCCTGCCATCAGGAAAAAAGGGCGAAAACCAAGAGCAAAAATCGGGTAATTAAAAAGGTTTTTCTTATCAATCATTATCCAGCCAGTCAAGTTCAACTTGCGAAAAACCAGCCATTATACGCATTTCTGTGTTGAATGGGCCTTTGGGTTTTTGTTTAAGATAGTGCAAAATCAATTGCTGATACGTGGCTACCGGATCAAGTTGTCGTTGCTGACAAATCCAGTTAAACCAATTTGTGCCAATTTTAACATGGCCCACTTCATCATTTAAGATCGTTGTTAAAACATCGGCGCTGGCAAAATCTTCAATTTTTTTGAAATTTTCTATCATGGCTGGCGTCACATCCAGGCCTCTCGCTTCCATACATCTCGGAATCAATGCCAATCTTGCTAAAACATCATGATCAGTTCGTTCCGCATGAACCCATAATCCAGCATGGGCGGGTAAATCACCATAAATCAAACCTCTTTGAGCCAGTAACTCCTGTAACATTTTAAAATGCCTTGATTCCTCTTCGGCAACTTTCAGCCAATCCAGATAGAATTGTTCAGGTAGATTTCGAAATCGATACAACATATCCCAAGCCAAATTAATTGCCATAAACTCAATATGAGCAAAAGCATGTATCATGGCTGACACACCATCTTTTGTAGTAAATTTCCGTCTTGGCATTGCTCTGGGCCTTTTCAATACCGGACGTTCAGGAAACCGGGTTTGCTCAATACCTGCAATGGCAACATCCGTTTGAATATCCAGTCTATCTTGTTGGTATAATGACCAGGCTAAATGTGTCACAGCCAGTTTTTCATCGACATCGGCCTGATGCAAACAACGGCCTGCCAATTCAAACAAGTTTCTCATTACATTTAAATATCATCATGACTCGGGTTTTAAATTTTTTGCTTCTTTGGAGTTATTGTGGATTAATTTACTGGCTTTCAGATCAGTCGTCCCTGCCATCTCCGCTCGGTTTTTATTTAGGAGATAAGATCATACACGCAGTAGCCTATTTTATAATGGCGGCTTTTGCCTGGCTAAGTTTTTTTCCATTATTTAACAACCGATTGATTACCGCTGTCGCCGTTTTGATTTTTTGCGGCTTATATGGCTATCTGGATGAGTGGCACCAATCTTTTGTTCCAGGAAGGATCAGCGATACCTTCGATTGGTATGCGGATATACTAGGTGCAGCGATTGCTGCATTTGGGTTTTATAATACATCTTTTTGGAAAACCAAACTGGTTTAAAACATGACAGGATTTATTATTTGCTGCCTGGCACTGAGCTATCTGGTACAAACCCAGAGCGAATATCTGTCTCTGGTTTCTTCACCAATCAGTTTATATGTAGGGATCAGTTTAATTGTTGCAAGTTCAATCGCGGCAATGAGCAAACGAATCAATTTCGATTTCTGCTATGATGGCTTTGCAATCGGGGTATTGCTGATGTGGTTCACTTATTGGCAACAAATTTTTAATGCAGAAGCGCCAATGTTTTATTTGTTCCCGCTATATTTTGCATTGGTCACAGCTGCAGTTACATTATTGTTTTTAAGGCGCGATGAGTTACTTGATGAAGATACCTTAAGAGCAATGCCAACTTTTTCGGGGACACTTAACCTTCATCCGGCTATTATTGCAACATCTGTATTAATCAGTATTGCAATTCCTGATCAGTTTTTGCTTTTCCCAACCACTATGACGCTGTTTATTATGCGATTTACTTTTTCCAGCTATCTGGATAAACACTTAGGAACATTCAAGAAATAACTTATACCGCTATACCGACCTGCAAGGCATCAAACCAGTCCAGAAAACGCTTGACATCATCGCCTTTAAACATGCGGCCATGCTGAGGCGCCAGAATTTCAACATCCAGATCGCGAACTCTATCTATCCAGAACCGTTTTGCCTGGTTCGACGGCATCCAGCGCTGATGGAAAAAACGCATTTTTTCAACATGCTCATCAAAATTATCTACAAACACCGGCGCGCCAGGTTCTTCCAAAGCGGCTCCAACATCACCTGACATTAAAATTTTGGCATTGGGATCATAAATATTAAAATTAGCCGAAGCATGCATGTAATGAGCTGGAATAACTTGTAATTCAACACGATCAAGAGTAATCACCCCACCATTATCCTGAATTGGTATGTATTCAATTGTTTCGCAACCAAAATGACGAATAGATCCTTCCCACAATGCAGACGCATGTAGTTTGGCATTAGGCAATGCCTGATCCCATAATCCCAGTGACGAAATAATGTCCGGGTCCTGATGGGAAGCAAATAAATCAGTGATTTCCTCAACAGGAGCATGATGTAACACTGCAGCCAGCATTGGTGCAAATAATTCTACGCCGCCCGGATCAATCACCAGACATCGCGACCCAGTGCGAACCACATATTGATTGGTATCAATAATTTTATCGGGTTTGTTTTCATCTCTCCCAAACATCAGCCATTGATACGGTCCTTCGTAAATTTTGGTCATTTTCATCGCTGTTTTTCCTTTGCCTTAATCTGTAAAATTAATAATTGAAAGAGCAGTTCTACAACGCTGGACATTGCTATGAATAACCAATGCGGCGTTGTCTACACTTTCGGCAACTGCCTGTAGACTCTGTAAGTATTCACCGGCTTGTGAAGCTTCAATCCTGGAGTTGGCAGCAATCACCCTTGCTGCCCGTGCCGGATGCATCACACTTGCCAATTGCTCAAGCAACTGATCAACATGGCTTTGAAATTCTCTGCGGCAATCCATTTTCCGTTGTTCAGCCTGTTCCTGTGAAGTATTCATCGAAGCCTCGTACGCAGCATTTCCTGTTAATTTTTTTACTCGGGCAAGCTGGTTGGAAGCAGCTGTCATTTTATGTTCATTAACGGTTAATTGATATAGCTTGACAGCCTGCAAGTTAATGTTATTGACCAGATTAATCGTGTCTTTCGCAAGTTCATTAATAAAATCAGTAATAGGCTGAAACCCTTTTGCTTTCTCTCCTGCTCTGAATGCAATTGCCTTAGCATTTGCTGCAGCTAATGATATTTCTTTTGCCACGTTCATCACATCACTAAGTTCAGCAGCGATTGAAGCCACTGCGACAAATTGAGATTTAACCTGATTTTTTTTCATTTTTTTAAGTATAGAGGATCTTGAAAAAATATTTGCCTAACAATTCCAGTCAATAGCATGTCATTACTATTCCAACTCATCATTATGCCATTCAAAAATGGCCTTTACTCTTGTTCCAGCATCGGAATATTGCAGGCTTTTGCATAAAGAGTTAACCAATGGAATACCACGACCATGATAGTTTTGGTTATCAGAAAAACTGGAAATCATTTTTTCGGGTTCAAATCCTTCGCCACTATCTTTCATTCTGATAATCAATTGACCACCATTGTTTAAAACCCTGTGACTGAACATGACTTTAATATAGCCTTCCCTGTCATTCATCCGTTTCATTTTCAATTCATAGTATTTCGAAAATCCTTCCGCCGATTTTTTTAGTCTGGAATCCAACCCCAGTAAACCATGATCCAGACAATTATTAAACAATTCACTAATAATGATAAATATTGCCTGTTTGTATTTCAAAAGCCCTTGAATTTCCATGATAGAATTCAGCATCACAGGTACCGGACTAATATGTTGCAGGGTTTTTACTTCGAATTCCATTGAGCTTTTCCAGATCAGTGGAATAATTTTCTTGTGTTGATTTGACTGTCCAATATTCTTCCAGGGTGCGTTATCAAGGTCACAGTGGATTTCTATCAAGGTAATATCATCTTGCTGATCCAATCCCTGACAATACTGTTGTTGGCCCCCTAATATATTTTCAAACACGGATTGTTCACTGGTATGAAAATATGATTCAATCCCTTCAAAACCAAACTGCTTGCCATCAATACTTTCAGCTTCAATAATGCCATCAGTAAACAAATACAGAAAATCATCCCCAGTTACCGAAAACAATTGCTCTTGAACCTCAAAATCTTCAACAATACCCAATGGAACATTTTGGGATTTAATGGTTTGCAATTGTCCATTGCTTGTGTTGAACAAATAATGATCAGGCAAACCACAGGTTATGATATTAATGAACTTAGATTCAGGATCAAGCGTCACCAGAGTTGCCGCCAGAAACATTTGTACGGGCAACAGACAATGCAATTTTTTGTTGATTTCTCGAAGAATTTCGGCACCGCCAAACCCTTTGTTAACCATACCATAAAAAATATCCGCAGCCGGACTTGCGCCAACCGAAGCCGACAAACCGTGACCGGTAAAGTCACCTAACAAACAATTGAGCTGATTACCCGGAGTTTTAGCCACCAAAAATATGTCGCCATTAAATAACGACATCGGTGATAAAAAGTGTTTAACATTCGGCGTATCCAAAAACCGGCTATGAATAATTTTTTCATGGATAGCGGAAGCAACGTCCTGTTCCTGTTCAGCAATTTGCTGGTAGGTTTGTAACTGCTTCTTTTGTTGAGATTGTTCTTCATACAAGCGTTTAAACCGGAGCAGAGAATTTATTTTTGCATGCAGTATCGTGGGGTTAAAAGGTTTGGCGATAAAATCATCGGCTTTTGCCTCGACGCATCGTTTAAGATTTTCTTCATTATCCTGGCCAGTAATAAAGACAATAGGCACATATTCATTCTCGGAAAGTGAACCTAAAATTTTCCTGGCTGCATCGATGCCATCCAGATTTGGCATAACCACATCGAGGATACATAAATCCGGCTTCTCCCTGAAAAAAACCTCAACAGCCTGCTGACCATCATTTGCCAGAACAACCTTAATCTGATCACTTTCCAATATCTTTTGCAACATCATCCGCTGCAAACGAGTATCATCTGCAACCAAAATTTTCGCTACACGGTTCATTGTTATTTGTAATCAGGTAAGCAAAAAAATGACTGGACAACCCTGTTTTAATAAACAGAATTGATAAAAAAACTCTTTTAAAGAGTCACATGTATTTCTTCTCAAGCCAGTGAAAATAATTTATCAAAACTGGCAATCTCAAGAATTTTCTTGACCTCAGGGCTTGCATTGACAATTTTTATTTTTTGCTTGTCACCACCAATTTTGTCACGAAGCACCAACAGCATTCCCAATGCCGAACTGTCGACATACTCGGTTGCTTTCAGATCAATGATGACCTGTTTTATGGTTGAAGTCACTTGCTCAGTTGCCTTGCGAATATCCTGATGGACACTAAAATCGAATCGTCCGGATATGTTTACCGTTAGTTCACGCGTATCTGCTTTCAAATTTACATTAACCGCCATCTGTTACCTTTTTTATTGTCATGGGTTATTTAAAAAACTCTTATCGTTTAGTATGCTTAAATTAAAACAATTCAATCTCTCCTTCTTCAACACTACCTTGCGATACCGCTTTTTTCTCCTGCTTTAACCACTGTTGCTGCATGTCCTCAAAACGTTTTACTCCATCTGTTAACTCTTTAGACCATTGTTCGACATCGCCGCTTTTAAAACATCCAAGGCCTATTTTCATTTCTTCGGCCATAGCCTGAAAATGCTGAGTATTGGCTTGTAAATATTCAAGCAATTGCCTGGCCAGATCTTCAAACTGTAGTGCACGCACGGCGTTACCCACATTTGCCTCAATTTGACTACTGATTCCTGAAACCTGATTTAATTTATGAGCAAAATGTTCATTCATATTAGTCAGATCAAGCATCATTTCATCAACATGAGATTTAGAAGAAATAGCCATGCTCATATCCTTGGAAGCCATTTGTTCAATAATGCTACGGGCACTATTAATATTACTTCTTGAGGTATTAACAACCTGCCTTATTTCCTCACTGAATTTATCAGAATTTCTGGATAAATTTCGAACTTCGTCAGCAACCACGGCAAACCCGCGACCGGCCTCTCCAGCACGAGCCGCTTCAATGGCTGCATTTAATGCCAATAGGTTGGTTTGATCAGCAATATTCTGGACATCAGTCAGTAATGTCTCCACCTGATCCATATGATCACCAATATCATTAATAACATTAACCATTTCCATACTTTGTTTACTGACAGTTAAAATTTGCTCAATAAACATGTTGAGTACATTGTCAGTTTCCTTGGCAAACTCCTGAAAATTTAATACTTTGCCTTGTTGGTCCTCTGCTTCGCCAGTAATATTCGATATCATGGTATAAACTGCCTCAGACTGTTCAGCTGCCAGATTATTCACTCCATTAAAGCTATCAGTCATTGTTACTACGGCATCTGCTACCACTGACCTGACTTGTTGTAATTCATCTGAAAAAACCTTGATTTCCTGCTCGATACAATTGTCCAGTGCTAATAAATAACCTTCAATTGCCTTATTAACTTTTGAAAAATCAGGTTGCTCCTGCTCTTTTGACAAAAGTAGTTGGTGCCAGGTCGAATTTGTATATCCCCATAACAAGCCCATGACGGGAATCAAAATCCAATACAAAATATCAACATCGAACAGCAAAGCCATGCCTAGGCTTACTGCAATCAATGCAAGCGGAACCGAGGTCTTTTGTAGCAAAGGATTCATTGTTATTAAATATTATTTAGCAAGAGAAATAATTTGGTTCGCAACTTGTTCCAATGGTTTTACATAATCAGTACAATTTAATTTATAAGCTTCTCCAGGCATCCCCCAAACTACGCTACTGGGTTCATCCTGAATTACCGTTTTTGCACCAGCATCATGCATGGCTTTCATGCCTTTTGCTCCATCTGCCCCCATTCCTGTTAACAATACGCCAATAGCATTTACACCAACATTTTGTGCAACTGAATAAAACATCACATCTACTGCCGGTTTATGCCGATTAACAGGCTCCCCGTCATCCAGTTTACAAACATAACGAGCACCATTTCTAATGATCTTTAAATGCTTGTCACCCGGCGCTATATAAATATTGCCAGGTAAAATTTGCTGACCTTCTTTGGCAATACATGCAGTCATTGCTCCTGCCAAATCGACATGCTTTGCAAATGATTCACTAAAGGAAGCTGGTAAATGCTGGGAGATTACAATGGGTGGAGTATTCTCAGGCAGGCCTGCAACAACATCTTTTATCGCCTCTGTTCCCCCTGTTGAAGCACCCAGTGCAATAATTTTATCAGTTGTTTTAAAATGCGTACCGCCTTTCCCAGAGATAACAGGTTTATTTGCCGGCACTCGACTTTCATGTGCTTTTACATTGGCTCTTGCAGCCGTTTTTACCTTAGCAATGATCTCTTCAGAGTACTGTTTGAGACTTGCTGCTACATCCAGTTTGGGCTTGGCAACAAAGTCTACTGCACCAATTTCCAAGGCTTCAAGTGTTACCGATGCACCCTGCTCTGTCAGCGTAGAAATCATCACTACAGGCATTGGACGTAGCCGCATTAAATTACGAAGAAATGTTAATCCGTCCATACGCGGCATTTCGATATCCAGGGTAATAACATCAGGATTGAGTTTTTTAATTTTGTCCCTGGCAATCAATGGATCAGCTGCTGTTCCAATCACTTCAATATCAGGAGATGAATTAAAAATTTCCGTCAGCATATTTCTGATTAATGCTGAATCATCTACGATTAATAAACGAATCTTTGCCATTTTAATGTCTTACCTGTTAGAAAAGTTCGATATCACTTTCAACTTCCGTATCTTTAATAGTAGTACTGTATTTGATTTCTTGCTGGACGACTGTCTGGTCATGAAGATTTTTGATTTTTTTCATCATCGCCTTTCCAGTCTTAGGATAATATTGAACGTTTCTAGGATAATTATCGCCTAGATCATGGCTAATCAGTTCCAAACCTTCTGCATCAACATAATTCAGAGCAAACTGAACATTTCTTTCCCCCACGGTTCCCATTGTTGGAATCACTTTGCCGCCGCCGAATAATTTAACTTCCAGATTTTTACGTTGACCACCATTTTGTAAAATAGTGTTGATCAGATGTTCCATAGCATAATTGCCATAGCGGGTGGCATTACCAACAACTGCTTCCATACCATCTTGTAGTTGCTGTTTGGATGTTTCAGGTAACATGAAATGATTCATGCCTCCAATTCCAGTAACTTTATCCCTGATACAAGCAGCAATACAGGAGCCCAGAACCGTGGTAATCATTTCATCTTCGTTGGTAACATAAAATTCCCCTGGCAGAATCTTAGCCACAATAATATTTTTTTCCTTGTTCCAATATCGTTTGATATTAGTAAACCCTGAAATTGATGGTCTTGTTAGCTGTTGCATGTCAAACCTTATTAGTCATTTTTTATTGATGCTAAACTGTTTGGTTTAATAATCTTGATCTATTGATGGTGAAATTGACCTACACATAATGCACCATCAAAACAAAAATTTATTTAACCCTTACGATAAATAGTATTTCCTATCAATTTAAAATCTGTATCCATTTGGTGTAATGACTCAGAATGACCGATAAACAAATAGGAACCACTTGCCATCAAATCTGCAAACCGATTTGCCAGCATTTCTTTGGTATTTTGATCAAAATAAATCAACACATTGCGGCAGAAAATAAAATCAAAAGGACCCCGCATCGGCCAGTCTCCAATCAAATTCAATTGCTTGAAACTGATTATTTCCCTGAGTTCATTCCTCACTCTAACTTTATTTGGTTGGGTTTTGCTTTTTAAAAACCATTTCTTGATGCGCTGCTCTGGCAAACCATCAATCCGGTCAACTGAATAAATACCACTGGCTGCCTTTGCCAATACATCAGTATCAAGATCAGTCGCTAAAACCTTAATATCCCATCCAGAAGGGACATTTTCAAGTAATGTCATGGCAATAGAATAAGGCTCCTCTCCTGTTGAGCTTGCAGATGACCAAACCTTAATCTGTTTAGAGTGTTGATTTTTTTTCAGAAGGTCAGGAATAACAGTATCACGCACAAATTCGAAATGGTGATTCTCACGAAAGAATGCAGTTAGATTTGTTGTTATCGAATTAATAAATTCGGTAAATTCCTGCTCCTTGTTATCAGTCAGATATTGACAATACTGTTTGAAACTATTTAAGCCCAATGCCCTGATCCGTCTAGATAAACGGGAATAGAACATGTCAAACTTGTCATCCGTTACAATAATACCCGAGTGTTGATTTGATAATTTCCGCAGAAAATCAAAATCATCAAAAGTATATTCAAATTCGCGTTGTTTTTGTGTCACATTTTATCCTTATGCCACTTCAAGCATTTCACCAACCCCAAGCAGGTTTGCTGAGTCAACAAATCGCTCCGAAGCCGTTATGACCACTTCTTTGTGAAATTTCACTGCTTCTTGTTTTAATACAACCAACAATTGTAGTGTTGCGGTGTCAATGGTTTTCACCGCTTCTGCATTGATTTCAATCTGATCATTTTGTTCCAGCACATCAATTAAAGCCTTATGTAATTCAGCCACTTTCTGAATATTCATTTCTGCTTCCAGTACCACTCGCCCATCTCCGACTATTTCATTGTCTTGTTCACGATCCAAAATCATTGGCTGCTCCATGTCTACTTCTGGCTGTTCAGATTTGTCATTGTTTTCGACTGTCTCATTTTGAGGTTCGGCGTTAACCGTATTTTCTTCATCTGCACTCGGTTCCTTATCAGAAACCTGGGATTCAACTTGTTCTCCCTCGTTCATCCATGCCAACGGATCAAAACCAATCATTTGTTCTTCATCACGCGCCATTCATCACCTTCCTTTCCAAAAAATCATCTGCTAAAGAACGGAAATCTCTTGCTGAACGACTTCCAGGCCGATACTCTAAAATAGTTTTTCCAAAACTTGGACATTCTGCCAACATGTCATTTTCTCTAATAACAGTCGCCAAAATTTGCTGAGGAAAATGTTTTAGCAAAATATTCAATACCTGTTTTGATAATCGTCTGACAGTATTAAACCGTGATAACACCAACCATTTGGTGTATTTTTTGTTTAATACTTTTTCAAACTTTTTAACCGAGCCCATCAAGTGTGACAAGCCTTGTAATGAAAGAAAATCACCACTCATGGGGATTAATAGTTCATCCGTAGCAAACAAAGCATTGGCCGCCAACAGTCCTGATGATGGTGGACAATCAATTAATACGTAATCCTGATCCTGTAGCGACTGCTCTAGCACCTTTCTCAATAAATCCCCTCGCTGGGCACCACCTTCAGTCAGCTGCTCAATCTCTTTCAATGCGGAACCAGCAGGTATAAGCTGCAGATTATCCCGGACATTAAAAATAACTGATTCCAGAGATGTTTTCCCCAGTAACACATCGCCAATACCGGCATTATGTTTAATTTCTCCAAAACTGACGCCTAGATGACCTTGTGGATCAAAATCAATCAAGGTTACTTTCATACCTTTTAGCGCCAAAGCATGGGCCAAATTTGCTGATGTTGTGGTCTTTCCCACTCCACCTTTTTGATTGATTACAGCAATAATATTAACGCTCATTTTTTAATCCGTAAGATTAGCAAATTCTTCTGGATTCAACAGCTTGTTAACATTTAACAGCATAATCATCCGACTGCCGTTAACATACATTCCCTGCATATAACGGGTGTCAATTTTTGAACCTAAATTGGGTGCACTTCGAATATCGTCTTTATTTATATCCAGTACATCAGAGACTGCATCTGCAACAATTCCGATCACCAGCTCATCGGTCTGATCAACAAGTGAAAGCACAATCACAACGGTTACCGGTGAATAGTCAACCTTTTTCATCCCAAAACGTTCTCGCAAGTCAACAATGGGAACAATCGCTCCTCGTAAATTCAACGCTCCTCTTATAAAATCCGGAGTATTGGGTATTTCACGGACCGGTTCCCATCCTCTTATCTCTCTGACTTTAAGGATCTCAAGTCCATAAAATTCATCGGCAAGTTGAAATGTTAAATATTGCGCAGTACTCGGTTCTCTGGCTTGCGCCAATTGGTTTTCATTTGCCATGATTGTTTCTCTTTCCAGACATCATAGTTATGGTTATTAAAATTAAATATTAAAATTCTTCCCACTCATCATCACTGCCAGGTGCCACCGAGACTGATGGCACTGATCTCGTAGCTGGAGCAGATTTAACCACTGGTTTTGGACTGCTAACAGCAGGTTTTCCTGGTATGCTGGCCTCCACCTCAGTCAATAAGCTGACAATTTTATCTGATAGCCCAGCAACTTGTTGATAGGCCTGTTCAGCACCCGTGCCATTGCCATTTTGCCGATGACTAATACATTGATGAACTAGCTCATGCATTTGTTTATGCAAAGGTTCGATCTGTTGCATTGCCGGTAAATGTCCGTAACTTGTCATGCCATTGGAATATAGCCATTTCCCCAAATCACAATCACGATGAGATACAGCCTGGTCCATTGTTAATGACTCACTGCCCTCGAGAAAATTTCTTAACTTTGATTTCCAGCTTAAATGTTTGCTTTTTGCCAGAGAAAAATCTAATGAACTTGTAGCTTGCCCGGTTGAACCAGAGGTTGCATTGGGAGAACCTGAACCACCTTCAAAGAAACTCAAAAAACTTGCCATGGTATCGCATTGTTCGCTCATTGACACACTGGCCGCTGAAGCCTCTTCGGCAAGCGCCGCATTTTGTTGGGTAATCTCATCCATTTGGGAAACCGCCTGGTTGACCTGCTCAATTCCTTGAGACTGCTCAGCACTGGCTGCGGCAATTTCGGAGACTATATCTCCAACTTTCTTAACGCCTGTTACAATTTCAGTTAGAGCAGTACCAGTTTCATTTACAAATTCAGTTCCTGTTCTGACACGCTGAATACTGGTCTGGATTAAATCCTTACTCTCCTGGGCAGCTGTAGCGCTTCGTTGTGCTAAATTTCTGACTTCGGTGGCCACAACCGAAAACCCACGTCCTTGTTCTCCTGCTCTGGCCGCTTCAACCGAGGCGTTCAAGGCTAACAAATTGGTCTGGAAAGCGATTTCATCAATGACACCGATAATTTCAGCTATCTTGTTACTGCTTTCATTAATTTCTTCCATGGCATTGACGGCACGTTTGACAACCTCACCACCATCTTCAGCCAGTTTTCTTGCCGAGCTTGCCAATTTATCAGCTTGCTGAGCGTTATCAGAATTATTTTTAACCGTACTGGTCAACTCTTCCATACTGGAAGCCGTCTGCTCCAGACTGGCTGCCTGCTCTTCAGCCCGATGGGAAAGATTATTGTTGCCACTGGCTATTTCCTGAGAAGAATTGCGTATAAATTCCGAAGATTCCTTAATTTGTCCGAATACCTCACTCAATTTGCTCAAACTGCTATTAATATCATTTTTACAGGTTTCATACAGTCCATAATATTGACTGTTAACAGTCCGGGTTAAATCTCCATTTGCCAAACCGCTCATCACATAGGCAATTTCATTCATCACCTTTTCGACAGTTTCAGCCACTTCATTCAGATTTCGACTCAATAATTCATAGAATCCATCTTTATCACCCATACTGATTCGACTACTCAGTTCTCCAGCCTTAACGCCTTCCACCAGGGTTTGAATTTCCCGCTCGATATTGACTTCTTCAGTTCTATCCTTCCATTCCACCACTATACCAATCCGTTCTCCATTATCATCAATAACCGGACTGGCGACGATATTCATGGTATGACCACCGATCATTAATGCAGACCGGAATGTGCCAGTTAGTTTATCCAGCATAGCCCGTTGATGAGCCGGCTTTTTATGGAAAATATCAATATTGGTACCCAATAGTTGATCAGCCTTGAAATCAGGTAATTGAGACTGAATATCAGCTTCCGCTTCTTCAAACATTTTCTGAACGGTTTTATTCATATAGATAATGTCATAATTATTGTTTGCTACCATGACATTGGATTCAACATTGTCCAGCGCCTGTTTTATCCTGCCAGAGGCAATCGACATTTCCTTAACATAGGACATGTCTGAATTAAGTTTAACCTGCATGGACTGGAGCCCACGAAAGAAATCACCAATCAAATCGTTTCGGTCAATGTCAATGGAATTTCTGTATTTCTCATCTGCTAAACGATAAAAAATACCAATGGCGTGTTCTAATGACGATTGAATCAATTTCAATAAATGAGTGCCGAGCATAATTCCAGCGACTGTTAGCAAGGCCACTACAGATAACACAGCAAATGATTGTTCCTTGTACAACTGAAACATAAACAAACTATCTGGTATCAAAAAAGTTAGCATAGCCAGGACCGCCTTAAAATGTAATGGCATCTCTTTGACTATTTTCAATTTCGCCGCCATTCCGGTTGGTCTTAATGTTGCCTTTTTTGACTGTACTTGCTGGTAAAGCGATTCTGCCTCATTAATCTGTTCCCTGCTTGGCGCATAACGAACAGACAAATATTCTACAACCTGACCGTTATTAAATACCGGCGTGACATTTGCTTCCACCCAATAATAATCACCTGTTTTGCAACGGTTTTTAACCAAGCCTTTCCAGGGTTTACCTTGTTTACTAGTTGCCCACAAATCTTCAAAAGCTTCAGCAGGCATATCAGGATGACGAACGACATTGTGGTTTTTTCCAATTAGCTCGTCCCTGGTAAAGCCGCTGATTTCAACAAAATCATCATTGGCGTAGGTTATTCGTCCTTTGGTGTCAGTTCTAGTTACAAGGATAGTTCCATCCTTCATCACCACTTCCCGATCAGTTACCGGCATATTTATTTTCATCGTACTTTCTCCTTACCCATTGCCACCATGGTATTTATCAGGGTGATAGTAATACCAAAAGTATATAACTGTATAACACCTGTCAGTGCCACCAAATTAGCTCTCATCTTCTTCATCCACATCATCTAGCTTCAATAATTTATCCACATCCAGCAACATCACCATTTGTTCATCAACTGCAGCCAGGCCATTGATATATTCAGTGCTGACCTTGGTACCGAATTCCGGAGGGCTTTGAATAGTGGTCTTGTCAATATCTATCACATTTGACACTGCATCGACCACCACTCCCATAATTCTATTTTTACCCTTAACTTCGGTTTGCAAAATCACCACTACTGTCATTGGTGTATATTCAGCATGACCCAAGTTAAATTTATCCCGCAAATCAATGACAGGAACAATTGCACCGCGTAAATTAACTACACCTTTTTCATAAGATGGAACATTGGGAATTCTGGAAACTGGTTCCCAGCTTCTGATTTCCTGTACCCTTAGAATATCAACGGCGTATTGTTCATTGCCTAGAATAAAACTTAAAAACTGAATGGCATTAGCCACCTGTTTTTGTTCATCTTCTGTCTCGACCTCTGTCAGATTACTTGCTTCATTCATATTGTTTTGTCTTTACAGATTGGAAAGTCTAACCAAACCAGGAATATCCAGAATCAATGCCACCGAACCATCTCCAAGAATGGTTGCTCCAGAAATCCCTTCAACTCTACGATAATTGGCTTCCAGTGATTTAATCACAACCTGTTGCTGTCCCAATAAATCATCAACAAACAAACCACATCGCATTCCCTGCCCTTCTACTACCACCAGTAATCCCTCGGTCAGACGAGTTGCTTTGGCAGTTTCTACAGAAAATATTTCATGCATCCTTACGATAGGTAAATATTCATCCCTTAACCGAAAAGTTTCACCTTTTCCAGCAACACGGTTTACCATACTTTCATCAATGTTCAGAGTTTCGATGATGGAAATCAATGGCACGATATATGTCTCATCACCCACTGCAACGGACTGACCATCCAAAATTGCCAATGTTAGAGGCAAATGGATTGCAATTGTTGATCCTTTACCCAATTCAGATTCTATTTCAATATTCCCGCCTAGCGACTGAATATTTTTTCTAACTACATCCATGCCAACTCCACGACCTGATACGTCAGTTAGCTTTTCAGCAGTGGAAAACCCGGCATGAAAAATTAATTCGTAGGTTTGCTTGTCTGTTAAAATGGCATCTTCTTCAATCAAACCTTTTTCTATTGCTTTAGCTCTTAAAACTTCTTTGTTGAGTCCTTTACCATCATCAACTACTTCAATGACGATATTACCACCTCGATGATAGGCATTTAGATTGACAGTTCCTGTTTCAGGCTTCCCTGCTGCCACTCTATCTTCTGGCATTTCTATACCGTGATCCAAACTGTTTCTGACTAAATGGACCAAAGGATCACTAATTAACTCGACAACAGTTTTATCAACCTCAGTATTTTCACCACTGAGTTTTAATTCGATTTTCTTATTCAGCTTGGTACTTAAATCATGAACCAGACGAGGAAAGCGACTGAAGACAAAACTGATTGGCAGCATTCGGATATTCATTACGCTTTCTTGTAATTCTCGAGTGTTCCTGCCGAGCTGAGTAATGCCGTTTTTTAATTGCTCCAGTTTATGTGGAGAAAAGTCTTCTCCAACAAGACTCAACATGGATTGGGTTATCACCAATTCCCCAACCATATTTATCAGGGTATCGATTTTTGCCGTATCGACACGAATTGAGCTGGAACCTTTGGGTTTGGAGTCTTTTTTCTCAGGCTTTGGTTTTGCTGATTTTTTGACTGGTTGAACTGTCTTTATGTCTTGTGGCTTAATATTGCTGGCTTCAGAAATCTGCTCAGAACTTCCGCCTGATTTTAATTGGTTTGGCTCAGTGTCAATGGTTTCTGACTGGGAAATTGGAGAATTGTTAGCCAATACCTGAATTGCCATATCGCAATCATCTTCCACCCAATCAAAAATATCGTCAATTTCCTCACGACTGATATCGCCTTCGACTTTGAGATCCCATGATAGGTGACAATCTTCAGGATCGAGATCATACAAACTTGGCACACCTTGTAAATCTACAATCGCAGTCAGTTCGCCAAGCTCCTTTAACTCCCGAAACATGCGTACCGGATCATTCCCGGTTTTTAGCAGATGCGCATGAGGACTAAAAACTATATGCCAGCCTGTTTGCCCCACATTTTCGTTTGCTGCATCAGATGATTCAACTGTATCTATAGATTGGGCAACATTTTGTATTTGGGGAGTTTCCGCACTCTCTCCATTAAGTTCTTTATCCAGCTCTTTTTTATGTTCAGCAACTCTGGATTCGTTGATCTCATCCCCATCCTGGATGGCTGTAAGCATCTCTCTTAAACAATCAACTGAACCTAATAAAACATCCAATGCTGTTTGAGTAATTTGGCGCCTGCCATCACGCATTTCATCCAGTAGAGTTTCCATCACATGTGTGAAATCAGACACTGAAGTAAAACCGAATGTACCACTACCTCCTTTAATCGAATGAGCTGCTCGAAATATAGTGTTGATTTCCTCTGTATCAACATCTCCCATATCCAGGTTTAACAATCCTGATTCCATTGCATCAAGGCCTTCGAAACTTTCTTCGAAGAACACTTGATGAAATTGTGCCATATCAATAGACATTTATTTACCTGTACTAATTGGAAGTGGTTACAAAAAAAATATCATTAACCTAAAACTTTTTTTACTGTTTTCAGTAATTGATCCGGATTGAATGGTTTTACTATCCATCCCGTCGCACCGGCCGCCTTACCTTGCATTTTTTTATCTGTACCTGATTCTGTTGTCAGCATCAACATGGGAATGAATTTGTAATCGGGCAGCGCCCTTAAATCTTTAATCAGGGTTATGCCGTCTTTATTCGGCATGTTGACATCGGTTACTACCAGGTCAAATTTGTTGGTTTTTGCTTTATTAAGTGCATCAACACCATCGACAGCATCTACCACATCGAATCCTGCGCCTTTTAAAGTAAATGTCACCATTTGTCTCATTGAAGCTGAATCATCAACTGCAAGAATAGTTGCCATTAGTTTTCCTCTTAGCTATTTTCAACGAATTTCAAATCTTTCAGCCTGTTTTCTGGCTTTACAAAAAGTGTAGTACAGAAATGGATTTGTGAAAGTCAATTATTATTTTGAAATTTGTGTATTTTTTTCTGCTAGAAGACTATCGGGGCATGAGCTTTATTATGAGATGTGTCTGTTAAAGAACATCGGGTGAAATACCATTATCCAAACGGCTAATGGACCACCGTATACGGATCCGCATTGTACGGAGGTTTAGAAAGGACTGGAGAGAAACCAATAACCCTATATTTATTAATACCAGGGGCTTGACCAATCCAGCCTTTGTAAATAATCTCTTTTTCTAAAGAAAAGCTATTAACCAGAGGTTACTTAATATCGAGATGATAACCACAAGTGGCATCTCCTAAACCTCCAATACAACTTACTTCTTTAGCCAGAACAGATTTTCCTGTAATAGTTTCCACTGCTCCAGCAATTAGGCCACCTTCAAAATGGCATATTGGTCGACCCACGGGATCCATTCCTGAACAAGTAACGCATTCATAAATATCAACATGCATATGTGTATCAGTCATTGTTGGTATTTCGATAATACCAATTTTAAGTTGTATACATAATTCCAGAAACTCATCTAACGCTTTAAGATTTAAGTCTTGCCCCAACTTCTTTCCTGCATAATAACTAATTGCAGAGGCTCCTGGTCCCATTATATCTTCCCATGCCACCAGTCTAAGTAGACGATATAAACCGACTCCGGAAAAATTTCCTAGTTCAGGGCGATTAATTTTTAACGCGTTAGATAATTCTATTGATTTCATTGCCTTAAATTATCATTACTATGCTTTTTACAATTAAAAATATTGGACACATACTATATTAGTTGATTTTTAGGTTGTTGGAAGTAAAAGATAAAGTATTTTTGGGCAAGCAAAATTATGGAAAAATCTTTCCTACCTAACTTATACTATCCACGCTAAAGAA